>JAOZPA010000024.1 GCA_029932985.1 Campylobacterales bacterium | reverse complement strand
GCTTCTTGACAAAGATAATCATTATCAAGATTTATAATGAGTTCACCCTTGGAGCTTAGAAATATTTTTTGGTAAATGACGGCTATGATAAATTTCCCCTCCTGTTTGGCAAACAGATCCAAAAACTCATTTTTTTCTTTTTGAGTTGGAGTGATAATGTCGAGATGACCATCTTTTTTATTCGCCCCCACGGCATAGGCAGTTTGAGCAGATAGATTTTTATCTAACAATTTTTTAATCGTGAAAAAGAGTGTAAGTAAATCATCTTTCGCATAATAATCCATCTTTATGTGGTTAGTTGTGATTTTGCCATCATAATTTCTTTCATAGATTCGAGAAACTATCTTTTTTTTGTGGTCGAAATTATAGGTTTTCTTTTTTTTTCTATCTCCATCTGTTTTATAATTTATGAAGGTTTGGGGGACAAACTCTCCATCTACAATTTGACCAAAACTTTCAAAACTCTCAAATCTATCTGTAAAATTACTCATAAATCCAGCCGTTTTTGCTTCTATCTTTATGTGATAACTCTCATCATTTATCTTAACAATAGCTTTAGCCTTGGCAACAGTATCGAAAAATCCATAGCTCACATTATAATGAGCGGTTATAGTTTTGGCAAAGCTCAAACTACACAAAAGAGCTAAAATCAAAAATTTCATAAAAAATTCCTTTTTTTTCTAATTTTACATCAAATGAGATTAACTTTTAGTTAAGTTTTATAAAAAAACAATATAATGATAAAAAATTTTAAAGGGTTTTATGATGAAAAGTAATCTCGGTGAAAATTATTCACCACTTTATTTTCTAGCTTCACTTGGTGCAGGAGGATTGTCTGTCTCGTTTTACATATATCTACTGTTTTTAATACCTCATGGTAAAAATGTTGTGGTCGATGGAGTTACCATAGACCCCGCCCCACTTGCTACTTTTAATCATATTTTGCCCTATATTACTGATTTTTCCTATAAATCTATTTTAGTGCTTTTGGTTGTAGCTGCGATTGGATTTTTTGCATTTTTGCATTTTAAATTATTACTTTGGAATATTAAAGAGTACAAGGAGTATAAAAAAACTAGCTCCTACACTTCTTTGGTAAATTCAAATGCGGAAGTTACTTTGATGACAATTCCGCTGACATTTGCGATGACGGTTAATGCTTGTTTTGTTTTGGGTGCGGTTTTTGTGCCAAATCTTTGGAGTGTGGTTGAGTTTATGTTTCCTTTGGCTTTGATAGCTTTTGGAGTAACTGGATTTTATGCTATGAAAATTTTTACTGTTTATTTTTCTAGAATTATCATAAATGGTGATTTTAATTTTTCAAAAAACAACAATCTTTCACAGATGATTTCGATATTTGCATTTTTGATGGTGGGGGTTGGATTTGCCGCTCCAGGGGCTATGAGCCATTATATCCAAATAAATGCGATTGGAATTTTTGGAGCGATATTTTTTCTCTCGATTGCTATAATGTTAGCAGTTCTGAAATTCATCTTAGGATTTAAAAATATGCTCGAACACGGAATCTCAAATGAAGCAAGTCCTAGTTTATGGATTGCAATCCCAATTTTGACCCTCATCGGAATCACATTAATTCGGATTCACTTTGGGCTAGACCACCATTTTAATGCGGAACTTCCAAGCTCATCACTCTTCACACTCACCTCCACAATCGTTTCACTACAATTAATTATGGGGCTAATTGGGTTTAGTGTTATGCTAAAATTAAATTATTTTCAAGAGTTCATCGATTCAAAAGAGAAAAGCCCTGGGAGCTTTGCCCTCATCTGCCCGGGAGTTGCATTTTTTGTATTTGGATTATTTTTCATCAATTTTGGATTAGAGATAAATGGAGTTGTAGATAAATATTCTATTGCTTATTTTCTAATTATGACACCATTTATGTATGTACAGTTTATAACTGTGAGATTCTTTTTTAAATTAGCAAAAAAATTCGGAAATTAAAGGTAAAAAATGAAAATAGCAATTTTAGGAGCAATGAAAGAGGAGATAGCACCGATTTTGGCAAAAGTGGAAAACTACAAAAAAATCAGATATGCAAACAATGATTTCTACACAGCCACCTATCAAGGGTTAGAATTGGTCATCGCTTATAGTAAAATCGGGAAAGTTTTTGCAGCCCTCACCGCTACGATTATGATAGAAAAATTTGGTTGTAAGAAACTGCTTTTTAGTGGAGTGGCTGGAGCGATTAATTCAAATTTTAAGATAGGGGATTTAGTTATCGCAACCGCACTTTGTCAGCACGATTTAGATATTACCGCTTTTGGTCACCCTTTTGGTTTTGTACCAGAGGGGGATGTTTGTATTGCCACTGACAAAAATTTTTTAGATATTGCACGAATGGTGGCTAGTGAAAAAAATATTGATTTAAAAGAGGGAATTATCGCTACGGGTGACCAATTTGTGGCAGATGAAAAGAGAAAATTTTGGATTGCAGATGAGTTTAAAGCTCACGCGGTTGAGATGGAGGGGGGCAGTGTGGCGGTTGTTTGCAATGCTTTGAATGTTCCATTTTTTATCCTTCGGGCGATTAGCGATAGTGCGGATATGGATGCTGGATTTGATTTTGAAGAGTTTCTGGAAGAATCATCGCTCATCAGTGCAGATTTTCTAATCTCAATGCTTGATAGGCTTAAATGAAACTTTCATTAGTAGTTCCTGTGATGAATGAGGAGGACAATATTGAGCCTCTCATTAAAAAAATTGATGAATCTTTGCCTAATTTAGAGTATGAAACTATTTTTGTGGATGATGGGTCAAGTGATAGAACGGTGGAAAATATCAAAAAATTTGCCACTAAAAATACAAAAATAGTAGTTTTCAATAGAAATTTTGGTCAGTCAACTGCGATGCAGGGGGGGATTGACCATGCGAGTGGTGAGTTAATTGCTACTCTTGATGGTGACTTGCAAAATGACCCTAGCGATATTCCATTGATGATTGAAAAACTGGAAAAAGAGAGTTGGGATGTGGTTGCGGGGATTCGAGCGAAAAGACAAGATGGTATGTTTTTACGGAAAATTCCTAGCAAAATTGCAAATTGGATTATACGAAAAACAACGGGAGTTTATATTAGTGATTATGGTTGCACTCTCAAACTTTTCAAAAAAGATGTAGCTAAAAATTTAAATCTCTATGGTGAACTGCACCGATTTATCCCTGTTTTAGCCAAAATGTATGGAGCGAAGATGACTGAGATGGATGTCAAGCACCATTCAAGAATTCACGGCGAATCCAAATATGGGATAGGGCGAACTTTTAAAGTAGTTAGTGATTTGATGCTAATGCTTTTTTTCCAAAAATATAAACAGCGACCGATGCACCTTTTTGGTGGTGTGGGAAGTGGAATGCTATTTTTTGGGATGATTATAAATTTTTATCTTTTTGTTGTCAAGATATTGGGCAATGATATTGGTGATAGACCGCTTTTGATACTGGGAGTTTTGCTGACCCTTGGCGGAATTCAACTAATTGCTACTGGATTTTTGGCGGAAGTGATTATGAGAACATATTATGAATCGCAAGATAAAAAACCCTATGTGGTTAAAGAATTGATTTTAAAATAAAAACCTCGAAGAGATTCGAGGCTTTCTTCAAGTAACTCTACTTTTAAACTTATCTGTTTTTTTTGTTGTCAAAAAATGGTTGAAATTTAAAATACCTTAGGAAGTTTTATGGAACTTTCAGCTTTAGATGATAGAATTCTAACTTAGGGTATATAATTTTAATAGTATTGGAAAATAACAATGAGTGAACATTTTATAAGAGAAATAGAAATTAAAAATTTTAAATGCTTCAAAGATTTTAAAGCTGAGGGTTTTAAGTGGGTAAATTTGATTGGTGGCAAAAATAATGTGGGTAAAACTGCTTTTATGGAAGCTTGTTATATAAATGTTTATGCTCAAAATTTAAAAGCTTTTACCGCTTCACTATTTAATATAAAATTTATGAGAGAAAATCTAAATATTTTAAATGGGGATAAGTATGAAACTAGAAAATATATTGAACAATCTAATAATATTTTTACAAAATCAAACATAAATTTAGCAACATTTAAAATAGAAGATATAAATGGTATAAAAGAGTATATTTTTGAATTTAATAAAAAAAATATAAAAGTAAATAGTAATCTTTTCTCTTATGATATAAAATGGATTGAAAATATTCAATTTATTGATAATTTTGGTTTATCAAATATAGAAATTATCAATTTTTATGTGGCAATACAAAAGAAAAAAGAGGAACAATTTTTAAATGATATTTTACATAAATTTGATAATAGAATAGAATCATTTAAAATTATGATTGATAAGCCTACCTGTGAAATAGATGGTGAATATTGTGAAATTACTGAGCTTGGTGATGGAGTTAGGCATTTAGTTTCAATAGTTACTGCACTTTTTAGTTGTGAAAATGGACAACTATTTATCGATGAAATAGATAATGGTATACATTACATAAAACTAGATAAAATATGGAAAATTATATTTGAACTATCTGAAAAATTAAATGTGCAAGTTTTTGCCACCACTCACTCAAAAGAGATGATAGAATCATTTAATAGAGTTCAATTAAAAATAGAATTGGAAGATAATGAAAGTTCATATTTTGAATTGGCAAAAAATATAAAAACAGATGAAATTTTTATGTCAGAGATAGATAAAAATTTATTGAAATATGGGTTATCTCACAAAGCAAGGATTCGAGGTGAATAATCTTTTAATTGTTGAGAGTGAAAATGAGTGCTTAGGTGGGATAGGAAAACTGGAAGAAAAATTAAAACTTATCTTTTTGGATTTGAAAAAAAGACCTTTTGAAAAAATAGGAATTATTTTTGATGCAGATAAAGTCGGAATAGATATTAGAAAAAAGCAGATTCAAGAAAAAATTAATTTAATTTTTGGAGATAACTCAGAAATTTTTTCTATCTATATTATGAATATTAAAGGTGAGGGTGAACTTGAAACAGTTTTAAAAGAGATAAAATCAAAAGATTCTACTATTGCAGATTGTTTAGAGAGTTGGCAAGAGTGTTTGCCTACTGAAAAAAAATTAAAGCAAAAAGATTTTGATAAATTTTGGATTCAGATTTATCAAAGATATGATTGTTGTACAAAAACTGAACAAAAAAGAGCTGGTGAAAAATGCAATAATCAAAAATCTTTTTCAAAAGAGATTTATAACTTTGAAAATCCCATTTTAGAAGATTTAAAAGTTTTTTTAAGAGACTTAGGAGAAAATGATGAATGAGCATTTTATAACCGAAATTGAGATAAAAAATTTTAAATGTTTTAAGGATTTTACAGCTGAGGGATTTAAGAGGGTAAATTTGATTGGGGGCAAAAATAATGTGGGAAAAACTGCATTTATGGAAGCTTGTTATTTAGATATTAATAAAAATGAAATATTAGCTTTTTTGACGATTGATTACTACCGAAATAGTTCAGATTTTGTAACTTTATGGAATAATAATAATTTTGAGGAGATAGTAAAAAAATATTATTTGATTTGTAAAAATGGTTCAAAAGAGATTTATGATGAGATGGATAGGTATATGAAATATTTTAATAATCTTTATCTTTATGATAAAACTCCACCTATTGATAATTTTGCTTTTATCTCAAATACAAATCTTTTTAATAAACTTTTGGTAGATTGCATTGATGAGATAAAATTAAATGGAGAGGAAGATATTTTTAATGATGTTTTGAAAAAGTTGTTTGAGATTGAAAAGATTGATGTTATTAAAAATAGTGTAATGCTAAAAAGAGATAAAAAATATCTGAATTTAAGTGAATTTGGCGGTGGCATAAAACATTTTATAAATATAATTTCTGCATTACTATTAAACAAAGATAGTGTGATTTTTATTGATGAGATAGAAAATGGGATTCATTATATGAATTATAAAAAATTATGGGAGATGATTTTTACAATTTCCAAAAAAAATAATATTCAAGTTTTTATTACAACTCATTCAGAGGAGATGATAGAAGTTTTTGTAGAGATTGCTAAAAAATTAGAAGATGAGAATATTACTTATATTAGATTAAGTGAACAAAAAGATGGCACAATTACATCACCTATTTTTGATTATGAACTTTTAGAATATGGTATAGAACAAGAGCATGAGGTGAGAGGATGGTAGCTTTATTTCATGAAGGTAAAAGTATAGATAGAGATTTTTTTGAACTTTTATTATCTCATTTAAAGTTAAATTTTAATAAAGTATCTTTTTATGGAATGGGGTCAAAAAGTAATTTTTTCAAACAAAATAATAAATCATACAAAAAATTAAAATTAGAGATTTATGATAATAAAGTAGATAAAATTCTTTTTATTATAGATTCAGATTATGAAAAAGATAATAAAATTTATGGCGGTTATGAAAATAGTTTAAGAGAGATAAAATTAATACAGAAGGAATTAAATATAGAAAATATAAGTGATACTTTTATCGCTTATGATAAAAATTCTAACACAAAAGAGGGATATTTGGAATCTTTAATTTTATCTTCATTAGACAATCAACAAAGAGAATGTATTGAAAGTTTTTTAAATAAATGTCCTGAATTTAAAGGAAGAGATAACCACAAATCTATTTTTAATATGATTTATAAAAATGCCTACCCCAAAGCTCCATATAATTTTGAACATAGAAATTTTGATGAATTAAAACAAAAATTAAAGGACTTATTTAATGAATAAGCATTTTATAACAGAAATTGAGATAAAAAATTTTAAATGCTTTAAAGATTTTACGGCTGAGGGATTTAAGAGAGTAAATCTCATTGGGGGCAAAAATAATGTAGGCAAGACCGCTTTGATGGAATCTTTGTACATCAATGCCCACTCGTGCGATATAAATAGCCTCACAAAAGCGATTACCGATATTAAATCTTTTCGTGAAACTCTTAATCTTTCATCTCATCTTGAAAAGATTCTTAAAAATATGGATATTTCAAAATTGGTTGATTTGGCTGGAATGTTTAATCTGGAACAACTCTATTTCCAATCAACTCAAGAGTATAACTCTAAATCAAACATACGAGCTGTGAAATTTCAACAAATTAATGAGAGTCGGGGGCTTAAATATTTTTTTTCTATTGATGAAAAGCAGAGTTTGATAAATCATAAAGATTTCAATTTCAGCCCCAAACGGCTACATAATGTGATTTTTATAAATAGTTTTGGTTTTACAAATGAGGAGATAATAGATAGTTTTATCACAATTCAGATGCAAGATAAAGAGGATTATTTAAATAAAATTCTTAGTAATTTTGATAAAACGATTGAGGGTTTTAAGGTGATTGACCAAAAGCCAAAGGTGAAATATCAGGGAAGTTATAGGGATATTACTGAATTTGGAGATGGTTTGAAACAACTTATTTCAATTATTTGTGCAGTTTTTTCAGCCCACGATGGCTATCTATTTATAGATGAAATTGATAATGGAGTTTTTTATACAAAGTTAGATATTTTGTGGGAAGTGATTTTTAAAATTTCAAAAGAGTTGAATATACAAGTTTTTGCCACCACTCACTCAAAAGATTGCATAGAATCTTATTGTAAAACAGCTATAAAATTGCATGATGAAGAGATGAGTTATACTAAATTAACTTTGTTAAAAAGTGGTAAAATTTATGCTGGTATTTATGATTATGGAATGCTAGAAAATAGTATAGAGGAGCAAGGAAATGAGGTAAGAGGATGGTAAAGGTTGCAATATTTCATGAAGGAAATGCCAAAAAAACGGTGGATAATGAACTTTTAAAGCTTTTATTGAAAGAGTTGAATTTAGATATAAACTCTATAAATTTTATTGGAATGGGAACAAAAAGTAACTTTTTCAAGATAGATAATGATAACTATAAAGAGTTAGCAATAGGTATTAAAAGTGAAGCTATAGAAAAAGTTTTATTTGTAATAGATGCAGATTATGAAAAAAATGATTCAAAATATGGTGGGTTTCAAAACACTAAACGAGAATTGGAATCTATAATCAAGAAGCTTGAAATTGAAGAAAATAGTGATATTTTTATAACCTGTGACCCCAAACGGAAAGATGGATATTTGGAATCTTTGATTTTATCCTCAATTCCCCAAAATCAAAAAGAGTGTATAGAGGATTTTCTATCTTGTTCAAACTTCACCTCAAAAGATAACCACAAAAGTATTCTAAATCAAATCTACAAAACCGCTTATCCACAAGCCCCTTTTGATTTTAGCCACCAAAATTTTGATATATTAAAAAAAAAATTAAAGGATTTATTTGATGGATGAGCATTTTATAACAGAAATTGAGATAGAAAACTTTAAATGTTTTGAAAATTTTAAAGCTAGTGGATTTAAAAGAGTAAATCTCATCGGTGGCAAAAACAATGTTGGCAAAACTGCTTTTATGGAAGCTTGTTATATTAATATCTATTCTCAAGATATAGAATCAACTACAAATGCTCTTTATAATATTAAATTTATGAGAGAAAATCTTGAATATGTTGAGAAAAATATTGAGATAAAAAAACTATTTGAATCCACTCCATATTTTTATAGTAAATCAAATAATAATAGTATAAAGTTTAATATCTCCACTAAAAATGGCAAAAAAGAGTATCTGTTTGATATTAATCATAACAAAATAGCGGTGAATAGTAATGAGTTTTCATATCAATTAAAAAATATAAAAAATATAAAATTTATTGATAAGTTTGGTTTTACTAATCAAAAGCTAAAAGAGGTTTATATTGCAGTTCAAAGAAAAGATAAAGAGGATACTTTATATAAATATATTAATCTTTTTGATAAGAATATAGAAAAATTTAAAATAATGGGTGGTGAAACTCCTGAGTGTAAAATAAAAAGTGGAGAGTATCGCTATATTAATGAATTTGGCGATGGATTAAAACATTTTATCTCAATAATATGCTCTTTGTATGCTTGTAAAAATGGTTATCTTTTTATTGATGAAATTGATAATGAAATTCATTATAGTAAATTTGATATTCTTTGGGAGATAATTTTAACTATTTCAAAAGAGCAAAATGTGCAAGTTTTTGCAACCACCCACTCAAAAGAGGTAATAGCTTC
Organism: Campylobacterales bacterium; assembly: GCA_029932985.1. Taxonomy (GTDB): domain Bacteria; phylum Campylobacterota; class Campylobacteria; order Campylobacterales; family JAOZPA01; genus JAOZPA01. The sequence continues at coordinate 14,694 of JAOZPA010000024.1, read as the reverse complement.
TTATGCTAGAGTTTTAGCAAAATTAAAAGATGAAAATATAACATTTTTTGATATGGGAAATAAAAAAGATGGAACTACTGTTTCAATAACAATGAATTATGAAAGATTATTGCGATATATAGAACTTGGAAATGAGGTTAGAGGATGGTAGCTATACTTTTTGAAGGTAAAACAGATAAAAATTTTCTTGATTCTATTCTAAAAAACTATAATTTGCCAAAAGATAAAGTTATTTATTATAATTTTGATGGCAAAGATAATATTTTTAATATAGGAATTTATAATTATGATGAATTAGAAAAAAATATTAATGTAGAATTGATTACAAAAATGCTTATAGTTGTAGATGCAGATAATCCCAAAGACCCAAATCCAAATCGTGGATATAATGCAACGGAGCGAAAATTACAAGAGATAATTGAAGATTTAGGTTTTGACATTCCCATAGATTATTATATAATGTGTGATGAAAACCAAGAGGGGTATTTAGAATCATTTTTACTTTCAGTTGTAGATGATGAACAAAAAGAATGTATAGAAACTTTTAAATCTTGTTTTAAATATAATTTAAGTGATAAATGGGTTTATAACTCTTTTTACAAACACAATAAATATCCTTTTGATTTTAACCACGAAAATTTTGATATATTAAAGAAAAAACTAGAGGAATTATTTAATTAATGAGTAGATTAAAACAGATATTAATAAAAACAAAAAAGCAAGTTTTCAGTGAAATTTCAGGAAACAATCCCACCCTAATGCGAGGTGATGGATTTGAATTTGTGGAGCTTCGTGAATATACCTCAAACGACGACATCCGTCACATTAATTGGAAAGTCACCGCCAAACTTCAAAAGCCATTTGTCAAAGTTTATGCCCAAGAAAAAGAGTTAAATATCGTCATCGTCCCACTTCTCAGCGGTAGTGTTTATTTTGGTCAAAAGCGAATGAAGCAGGATTTAATTGCAGAAATTAGCTCAGTGCTTTCCTACTCCGCCATCAAAAATTCCGACCGATTTTCTGCTTATATTTTTACTGATAAGCTTGATGATATAATAAAACCTACCAAAAAAACTTTTGCCACAGATGAGCTTGTGAATAAAATCCTCTCCTATAACCCACTAAATAAAATCATTGATTACACCAAATTGCACTCTTTTTTGATGAATAAAATCAAACGAAAAGCGGTGATATTTTTGATAGGAGATTTTTTTGGAGATTTCAATTTTTCCACAATGGCAAAAAAACATGAGGTGATTGCAATAATTGTACGAGATAAACTAGAGGAAAATCCCCCAAGCTTAGGCTCTTTAAATTTCATCGACCCAAACTCTATGAGCAGTGAACTAATTGATTTCAATTCTCAAAGTTCAGAAAAATTCAAAAATATGGTAAAAGAAAATGATAAAAAACTCTACCGCCATTTCAAAAAATATCACATTAGATTCACCAAAATCTATACCGATGAAGAACCATTTATCAAACTAATTAAACTTTTTAGCGGACGAAAATAATGAATGAATTAGATAAATTAAAAGATATTAAACCCCCTGTTGAGATTAGCGACTACTCTTTTATGATTTTAATTGTGACGATAGTTGTGGTTTTAGGCACACTCACCGCTGGGATTTATTATCTTGTTAAACATTTAAAAGAGAAAAAAAAGCAGAATAAACGGGCATATTATTATGCTAAAATCAAAAAGTTAAATTTTTTAGATTCAAAACATACAGCTTACACTATCTCAAAATATGGAAAATTTTTGGTAGAGGATGAAAATCAAAAAGCTATTTTGGAAAAGATAAATCAGAATTTAGAGGTTTATAAATATACAAATATTCCGCCTTCACTAAGTGATGAATCTAAAAAACTTATAAATATGTTTATGGAGGTGGTGAATGTTTAGTTTTGAGTATCCATTAGTTTTTTTAATCATAATTATATTTATAATTTGTGAGAAATATTGCAAAGCAAGAAGTGAAAGTTTAATTTTTCCTCATATTAAACTTTTTTTACAAAAATCAAAACCATCTAATTTACTAAAAATAATGAAATATTTAATTATAGTTTTTCTACTTTTTGCCCTTGCTTCGCCAATAATTGAAGATAGAATTGTACAGGAAAAAAATGATGGATATGCAATAAGCTTAGTTTTGGATGCTTCACGCTCAATGGCCCCTCCTATGATGAGAGATAAATTTGCGATAACCAAAAAAATTGTGGATGAGTTTATCACAAAACGGGTAAATGACCAGATAGGTTTAATAGTATTTGCCGATTTTGCTTATGTGGCTTCACCTTTGACCTATGACAAAAATATACTAAAAGAGATTTTGAAAAACACTGAAGTGGGGGTAGCTGGTGAGAGATTTACTGCAATCTATGATTCACTTTTTCAATCTGCCAAACTTTTATCCAAAACCAAAGCCAAAACTAAAATTGCAATCTTGCTCACCGATGGACAAAATAATATCACAAATATCCCTTATGATGCGAGTATGAATATTTTAAAAAAATATAATGTCAAAGTTTATACAATTGGAATTGGAAGTGAGAGAGATTTTAACAAAGTGGAACTCAATAAAATTGCAAAAGAGACTAAAGGTGAATTTTTTCAAGCAAATAGTATAAAAGCTCTGAAAAATATTTATGCGAAAATTGATATGATGGAAAAAACTGAAATAGAAAGCGAAAAATATACAAAAAAAAGTTATCTTTATGAGTTGCCACTATTTTTAGCAACTCTATTTTTAATTTTCTATCTATTATTAATCAATAAAAGGGCAATAGTTTAAATTTTTTTAGACTATGACTTAGCAGATTCGGGGTAGTAGTTCGCCCGTGGGGATTTCTAAAAATCTCCCTGTTCCCCAGCTACTTTTAATTACAACTTTTTGTGGATAACTTGAGGTTACCTTGCCTATAATTGAGGCATTGGGGTTAAAATTTTTTAAAATCTTTATCGCTTTTTGCTCATCATTTTTATCGATTGCCAATACAAAAGCCCCCTCATTTGCAAGTGCCGTTGCCTCAAATCCCAACAATTCACACATCCCCCTCACCTCATCACTCACAGGAATTTCATCTTCATCCACCTCAATACAAATATTTGACTGCTTCGCCCACTCATTCAAAACCGCACTAACTCCACCCCTCGTGGCATCTCTTAAAGCTCTAATTTTTACCCCCTCATATATCAAATTTTTCACAATTGGAAAAAGAGAGTTACAATCACTCTTTAAATTTCCACTAAATTCAATCCCCTCACGAGTTGCAAAAATCGTCGCTCCGTGGCATCCAATATCCCGATTTATCATAATCACATCATTTTCAGCGATATTGTTTGAGCTAATCCCACTTTTCAAAACTTCACCAATCCCAGTTGTATTTATGAAAATCTTATCCACACTCCCTTTTGGCACGACTTTTGTATCACCTCCCACCACGATTGCCCCATTTATTTTTAACTCTTTTTTCATACTTTTTACAATTTTTTTGAGTTTTTTTAAACTAAATCCCTCTTCGATAATTACACTCACCGTTAAATATTTGGGTTTCGCTCCCCTCATCGCTAAATCGTTGCAAGTCCCACAAATCGCCAATTTCCCAATATCCCCCCCAGCAAAAAATAGTGGAGTTACGGTGAAACTATCGGTGGTGATGGCTAATTTCCCATTTTCAATAATTGCTGAATCCTCATTTTTAAGTAAAATTTCATTTTTAAAAGCTTTGAAAAAAACTTCATTTATAAGTTCACTATTCTCCTGCCCACCATTTCCGTGAGCTAATTTAATCTGTTTCATTTTTTTGCCTTCTCTCGTGCTTTTTTATAAAAAAGTTTTTCAATGGAAATCTCATCAGGAATTTTGGTTTGATTCAAAATATTTTCACTCAAAATTTTTGCCAAATAGGGGGCAAACACAAAACCCCGTGAACCTAAAGCATTCATCATATAAAAATTTGGAAAATATGTCAGCAGATTTGGCGGAATTTTTGTGCCATTTTTGATAGATGGATATTTTTCTAAACTTTTGTAAAAATCAATCACTTTCCCAACCACAGGAAAATAACTTTTGATACTCGCCCTCGCCCCTTTATAAATCTTCACCACCTCCAAATTTTCCAAATTTATCAACTCATCCGCCTGTTTCAGCAAAATTTCAATCTGCTGTTTTTCATTATCCACATAAAAAGCACAATTTGCACAACTCGTCACACATTCACTCTCCGCTCCATCGTGTCGTTGATGAGTCGCCCCAATCGCCACCAAATTATCTTTTCTGTTTGTCGAAATTGTGATAGATTTATGAATATTAAATAGAACTTTTGTAGTTGTTTTGACATCAATTCTAAGCCCAAAAATTGGAGAAATATTTAGATATGGAGTTGCGATTAGGGGCTTTGAGACCCCAACCGCATAAATTATATTTTTGGCTTTTAGCCCCTCAGCCGTATAAATTCCATCTTTAAATTTTAACTCTTTCAAATCTTTCTGATAAAAATCACAGTTATCTATCAACTTATGACAAATCTCTAAAGGTGAAATCATCGCCCCCTCTTCATAAAAATATCCCTCAATATTCCTAAAACTTTTTGAAATTTCTTGTAATTTTTTTTTATCAAAAAACTCATACATTATATGATTATCTTTTAATTTACTAGTTTTAAAATTTTCATTGGGTACTCGTAGGATTCCCTTTTGAATAATCGAATCAGGAGTTAATTTTTTATAAAAATCTATCGAAAAGTTTAAAGCATTATTTACCAAACTATTATAACTATTTTTTTTACCAGGAAGTGGAGACAAAAAAGCTCCTGCCACCCCACTAGCTCCTCCAGCAACTCCTTCACGGTCGATAATCGCCACCTTTTTACCACTTTTTTGCAAAAAATAAGCGATACTACATCCCCCAGCTCCCGCTCCCACTATCAGAAAATCATACATTATATTGTATTTTTGCCTCATCAAATCTCTCTTCATAACCCTTTTTTTCCGCTGGATATCCTAAAGCCACCAACGATAAAGGCTCAATATTTAGAGGCAGATTAAACTCTTTTTTGATAAAATTAATCTTTGCCTCTCGTGGGTGAACAGCACACCAAACCGACCCAATCCCTAAAGCATTTGCCGATAAAAGTATATTTTGAGTGGAGGCGGAGGCATCTTGCACCCAATAAAGTTTTTGCATCTCATCTGTGACCTCATAACAAACGATAATCGTAAAATCGGCAGTTTTAACCATCTTTGCATGGGGAATATTTTTGGAAATTTCTAAAAGTTGTTTGGGATTTGAAACCACCACAAAATACCACCCCTGCTGATTTCGAGCTGTGGGGGCTGACATCGCCGACTTTAAAATCGTATCAATCTGCTCTTTAGAAACCTTTTTTGATTTATCATACTTACGAATACTCCGCCGTGTTAAAATATTTTCAATTGCACTATTCATCTTTTTCCCTATTTTTTTAATCATCATTATACTTAAATTTTAATTTTTTTTGCTATAATTCCAAAAAAAAAGGAAACATAATGAATTTTCTCTATAATAAGGATTCGCAATTTAATCTGGCGAATTTAATCACCTTTGGCAATATCTCTTTTGGGCTTATCGCTATCTATTTTATCACCCAAAATCACTTTTTTCTAGCAGCGATGTTTGCATGGTTTGGTGGGGCTTTTGATATTTTTGATGGGAAAGTGGCTAGGAAGTTTAATCTCTCTACGGAGTTTGGTGTGCAGTTAGACTCATTTGCAGATTCTATTACATTTGTGATTGTGCCAGTATTTTTCATATTTCAATCCATATACATAACCGCTAATGGATTTATGTTCTTGCTCACAGGAATCATTTCAATATATTACATTATTGCAGGACTTCGGCGACTAATCACATTTAACATCAAAACGGATGCAGGAAGTTTGGATAAATCTTTCATCGGAGTTCCTACACCACTTGGAGCAATTTTGCTATGGGTTGTATATTTAATCTCACTAACGGGAATTTTGAATGTGCTAAATGTTATGATTTTTATGGTGATAATCGGAGTGTTGTTAAATTCAAAAGTCAGAGTGCCTCATCCATAGAGGATAGAGGTTTTTTGTTGGGCAAAAGTACCCTATCAAATTATATTTTCAAAAAAAAGGTTCAAAGATGATAATCAAAAAGTGTTTATTTCCAGCTGCAGGGTATGGGACGAGATTTTTACCTGCCACTAAAGCGATGCCAAAAGAGATGTTGCCAGTGATGGCTAAGCCGTTGATTCAGTATGGTGTGGAGGAAGCGGTGGAGGCGAATATGAATACAATTGCTATAATTACGGGTCGGGGCAAGAGGGCGATTGAGGACCATTTTGATTATAGTTATGAGTTGGAGCATCAAATTAAGGGGACGAAGAAGGAGTCGCTTTTGTCAGATGTGAATGAGTTGATAGAGAGATGTACTTTTAGTTATACTCGGCAAAATGAGATGAATGGATTGGGGGCTGCGATTTATAAGGGTGAAACATTGATTGGTAATCAGCCATTTGGTGTAGTTTTGGCAGATGATTTATGTATAAATCCAAGCGGTGATGGGGTCTTGAAGCAGATGTCTGCAATTTATGAAAAATATAGATGTTGTATTGTGGCGATTCAAGAGATACCCAAAGATGAAACTTATAAGTATGGAATAGTGGCTGGAAATGAGATTGAGGATGGGCTTTTTATCGTTTCAGATATGGTGGAGAAACCAAAGCCCAAAGATGCTCCCTCGAATTTGGCAATTATTGGTAGATATATTTTGACTCCTGAAATTTTTGGAATTATTAAAGATACTAAAGCTGGGATTAATAAAGAGATACAGATAACGGATGCTCTTTTGAATATGGCAAAGAAAAATATGGTTTTGGCTTATAAATTTAAGGGTAAAAGATTTGATTGTGGAAGTATCGATGGATATATGGAGGCTTCAAATTATTTTTATCAACAAACATCGAAAGTGGAGAAGAGTACAAAATAGAGAAGTTTTTGGCACGAAAAGTTTAAACTCCAACTAAATAAGAGAAGTTATCTTATTTTTAATAGAATTTCTAGCTTGAAATGTGTATAATCGTTTGATTAAAAATAAATTATAATATGGTGAAATAATGGTTGAAAATAATCTCCTGATAAATGTGTTTGATTACTTTGTGGCAGAATGGCAACAGAATAGTGATGGTATAATTTTACGATTTATTGTCAGCTCTTTTTTGGTGGTTGGATTGGCAGTTGGAGTTGGGATAAAAGATTTTTTTGTGCCACCTCTCCCCATACCTCTAAATGCTCATCCCAAATTAAGGGCATTGAAATTGCAAAATGCAAAACTGCAAAGAACAAATCATAGACTAATGGCTAATGGGAAAAACTTAAAAGCTCAAAATTTAAGATTGGAACAAAGTAATAAAAGTGTGGTAAATAAAAATCGCCATCTTTTGCTGAAGGGGTCTAGTTTGCAAAGTAAAAATTCCGATATGAAAAAGCTTAATACAAATTTAAAAAATACAAATGTAAAGATGGAACAGCGAAATCGACAACTTTTATTTCACAAAAAAAATCTCAAAGAACACAATACAAAACTGCTTGGTAATAATAAAGATTTGAAAGTTAGAAATAGAAAATTAAATACACTAAAAACAACTTTAGAGACTAAAAATTTACAACTTGAAAAAAATACTAAAAGCTTAAGAGGGAAAAATCTTAAATTAAATAAAAGTAATCAAAGTTTTGTTAGCCGACACAAAAAAATTGAGATAAAAACCAAAGCCCATCGAGCAAAATTTACAGAACGATTTATGACTAGAGCTAAAACTAAATTTGCCACTGCTCCAGCAAAAGCAGTTCCATTTTTTGGAATATCTGTAATAGTTGCGATGACTGCTCACGAAATCAATAGTTATTGCACCGATATTGAGGATATGAAAAAATTTGAAGATGAAGTTTTTGAAAATAATTCTAGTGACAAAAATAGTTCAAAAAAAGAGAAGCTTTGTGGAATTGATGTTGAGGCTGAGCTAAAACCTCTTATGAATAAAGAGTATAATGATTCTTTAGAGTGGATTTCAAAATCCAGTGATAGTGCGATGGAGAATATTAAAAAGAGTTATGATGATACCAAAATATATTTTTATGAATTGGTACAATAAAAAGGATACAATTTGATATTATCTGCTGGGAAAAGTGAAAGTTTTAAAAATGCAACATCTATTGGTATAGGATTAATTGAAAGTGCTATCAATTTAACTCAAATCATTTTAAAAGAGAAGCCAAAATCACTGCTTTTTATTGGAAGTGCTGGAAGTTATGGTGGATATAAAATTTTTGATATAGTAAAATCAAATATATCCTCAAATATTGAGTTGTCTTTTTTGCAAAAGCAATCCTACACCCCCATAGATAATGTGGTGCAATCAATGTCGGATGAAAAAATGGATATATCAAATATCGTAAATAGTTCAAATTATATCTCGACTGATGAAAATATCTCTAAAAAATTTTTGAATTTAAAAGTTGAGATAGAAAATATGGAGTTTTACTCCGTTTTAAAAGTAGCGGAAAAATTTAAAATTCCAGCTATGGGAATTTTTGTGGTCACAAATTATTGCAATCAAAATGCTCATCAAGATTTTCTCAAAAACCATCAAAAAGCTATAAAAATTTTATTAGATTATGTGGCAGAATATAAGGAGAGATAATCAAAACAATCTCTATCAATAAAAATCTAACGCTTTTTTATAATAAATTCTATCCTTTTGTAGATAAAAATAGTAAAAAAAAACATTTGGTAACTATTGGAGTTGGAGGAAATGAGGGTGATTGTGTAAAAAGATTTCAAACTCTTTTTAGATATTTTCAAAATCATCGTTTTGTAGATTTAGTAAAAACTGCTCCCATTTTGAAAAATCCTCCATTTGGTTTTTTGAATCAAAATGATTTCTATAATAGTATTATAATTTTAAAAACCAATCAGTCCCCTAAATCGATGTTGAAATTTCTATTATTTACAGAAAAAAAATTTAAACGAAAAAGAAGTTTCAAAAATGCACCTCGAACTCTTGATTTGGACATAATTTTTTATGATAATATCAAATTTAAAAGTAAAGATTTGATAATCCCTCATCCTCATTGGCAAAAACGAGATTCTGTTGTAATTCCACTACTTCTTTTAGAGAGATAATTTATGGAGATAATCTCTTTTTATGGACAAACTCCACAAATTGCATTAGATAAAGCTAAAGAAAAATTTGGTGATGATGCTTTGGTCATAAAAACAAAATTGATACCCCACTCATTTGGGGACAAAAAGCAAACCTATCAAGTAGATATTATTAATTATAAAAGTAGCTCTAAAAATAATGAACTTTTAAATCTGAAATCGGAGGTGAGTGAGCTTTTAAAAAAAGTTGATAGCTTAAAAACTCAGCTAAATAAAAAATCAATCTCTAAAAAAAGTTCAAACTATAATTTACTAAATATCCTAGAAAAAACAGGGATAGAAAAGGAGATTTTGAGTGAAATTTTGGATGAAAGTTTGAGATATATCCCTCAAGAAATTCAACGTTCACCGCAAAAAATTGAGATTTTTTTTTATAAACTTTTAGGTAAGCTTTTAAAAAGTAAAAATGAGCTAGATTTTAAAGTCAAAAAAAGTTTGATGCTTGTAGGACCTACGGGAGTTGGGAAAACTACAACAATTGCTAAAATTTCAGCTATTGCCTCAATTATCGATTATAATTATAAAGTTGGGATTATTAGTTTGGATAATTATCGTGTGGGGGCGATTGAGCAACTGAGCAAATATTGTAAAATTATGAATCTACCGATGAAAAGTGCAGATGATATAGAGAGTTTTGATGAAATTTTTAGGCAAATGAGTGATAGAGATTTGATATTGATTGACACAGCGGGGAGTTCTCCGAGAGATAATCAAAAAATTGCTCAAATTCAAACTTTTTTGCAAAATAATAATCAAAATATAACCATAAATTTGGTATTATCGGCAAATACAAAATATGCTGATATGCTTTTGGCTTATGAAAAATTTTCGACTCTTGATATTGAAAGTTTGATTTTTACAAAACTAGATGAAACTTTGAATTATGGGGCTATCTATTCGTTAATTTTCAAAACTGAGAAGCCTGTGAGTTATTTTTGCATAGGTCAAAATGTACCAGATGATATTGTAAAAGCAGATGGTGGATTTTTAATAAAAAAGATGAGATAGGAATTTTTATGAATCAAGCTGATAATCTTCAGAAGCTAGTTAATAGCTCGAAAAAAGCAAAAACAAAATTTATCGCAATCACTAGTGGAAAAGGTGGGGTCGGCAAGAGTACAATAAGTTCAAATATGGCTTATCTCCTCTCAACTTTTGGCTATAAAGTAGCGATTTTTGATGCAGATATTGGACTTGCAAATTTGGATATTATGTTTAATGTTAGTGTTGAAAAAAATATTTTACATCTTTTGAAAAATGAGGCGATTTTAGAGGATATTTTGATAGAAATTAATAAAAATCTCTATCTAATTCCAGGGGATAGCGGTGAGGAGATGTTTAAATATACAAATAATCAGATTTTGGAAAATGTTTTTAAATATCCCACTATTTTGGACGATATGGATTATATGATAATTGATACTGGAGCTGGGATTGGGCAATTTACTAAACATTTCTTGGAGATTGCTGATGAAGTGATTGTTTTGACGATTCCTGACCCCTCAGCGATTACGGATGCTTATGCTACAATTAAAGTTTGTTCAAGATTCAAAGAGCGAGTTCATTTTGCTATAAATATGACAAGAAATAAAGATGAGGGGAAATTTATTTTCAGTAAAGTAAAGCATATTGCCGATGAAAATCTACGAAAAGGTTTTTCACTTGAATATTTAGGAAATATTTCAAATAGCAATATCATCAAAAAAAGTGTGCAGGAGCGAGTGATATTTTCCAAAGAATATAGCGGTAGTTTAGCAACAAGAGATTTGATAAATATTCTAAAAGACTTTATTTTTAAAGTGGAGTCACGGAAAGTTGATTTTGATATAGATAGAAGCTTTAAGGGATTTTTGACAAGGCTTGTTGAAAGATTTTAATGGCAAATAGTGATATTGTTTCTCAAGATGAGCTTAATGCTTTACTAAATATTTTAAATGAAGATAACAATCTAGTTTCTGAAAATAAATCTTATGAATTTGACTCAAAGCCCCAAAGCCGTATAGAGAAATTTAAAGATTTGATAAAAATATCAAATAATTTTGCAACTAAACTTACAACAACTATAAAAGATAAATTAGATAAAAAGATAGAGATAAGTTTTAACTCTATCTTAGAAAATGAGAATTCATATCAACAGGATAAAGATATTTTTAAATTTAATTTTGAAATTAACTCTTTTCAAACAGATATTAAAATTTTTCTATCAAGAATGACAATTAACTCAATAATAGACCTTTATTTGGGCGGTGAAGGGATTGTTGATTATCAAAATCAAAAATATAGTAAAATTGAGCTAAAAATTTTTAACCATTTTTTAGAGGATATTTCTAGTGAATTAAATCTTAGTTGGAAGAGTATTGCAAAAATGGAAAAATCAAATAATATTACTTTTAATAAAAAATTTATTGAGATTAAGTTTGATATATTTATAGTCAATCAAGCTAAAACTTTTATTTTACAATTTAATTATGATGAGATTGATTATCTTTTATTAAAAAATCAAATTGATGAACCTCTAAATTTGGATAAAATAGAAAAAAGCCTAAAAAAATTTAATTTTTTAGATTTAGAGATGAATTTCATAGCTTTAAATAATTTTATTTCACTTGAAAATTTTAACTCTTTAGAAATTGGCTCACAAATAAAGATGAATAATTATAAAAAAGATAAAATTGATATACATATTGGTCAAACTAAAATCTTTATGGCAAAAAAAGTAGATAAAAAAATAGTTATTAAGAAAATAGCAGAGGAAAATTATGAATCATAACTTGTTGACATCTTTAAATAATATTAACTTAGAGTTAAAAATTAGAATAGGCTCAAAAAAAATATCAATCAAAAATCTAAGTAAAATCAAAGAGGGAGATGTAATTATACTTGAAAAAGATGAAGATGATTTGGTGGATATTTTGATAGGCGATGAGATGGTGGCTCGTGGTAAGATTATAGAGAAAGATAATGAATTTTTTATTGAGATAAGAGAGTTGAAAAATAGTCAGGAGGAGTATTAATGAAAAAAATTTTAGTTGCTATGAGTGGTGGAGTTGATTCAACCGTAGTTGCATATCATCTAAAAAAAGAGGGATTTCCGATAGAGGGAGTATATATGATACTTCACGATAACCCCACATATCACCAAGAAAATATCAGAAAAGTCAAAATTGTCTCAGACTTTTTGGGTATAAAATATCACATACTAGATTTGAGCAAAAATTTTCAAAAAAAAATAATTGACTATTTCATAGATGAATATAAAAGCGGACTCACTCCAAATCCCTGTGTCGTTTGCAACAAAGAGATAAAATTAGGTGAACTTGTAGAGTTTGCTAGACAAAAAGGATTTGACTCTCTAGCCACGGGACACTATGCAAATATCGAAAATGGTTTTATCGCTGAGGCAAAAGATTTATCAAAAGACCAAAGTTACTTTTTATCAAATGTAAAAAGAGAGATTTTAGATTTTGTAATCTTTCCGTTAGGGGGACGATTAAAAGAGGATATTGTAAATGAGGCAAAAGAGATAGATATTTTAAATCAAATTGCATCACAAAAAGAGAGTAGTGAAATCTGTTTTGTGGAAGATAGTTATATTGATATTTTAAAAGAAAAATTTGATACGGATATAGAGGGCAAGGTTTTTAAAAATGGTGAAGAGGTGGGAGTCCATAAAGGTTACACACATTATACTATCGGAAAGCGACGGGGATTTAGTGTCAAAGGGGCATTAACTCCAAATTATGTTTTGTCGATTGATGCTAAAAATAACTCTATAATTGTCGGTGAAAAAGAGCAGTTGAGGGTAGATAGTTTCATAATCAAAGATATAAATATTTTTATAGAGAAAAAAGAGTTTGAAGCAGAGGTAAAGATAAGATACCGAAGCCCCAAAACAAAATGCCGTGTTCAAATCCAAAATAATATCGCTTTGGTACAACTCCAAACACCAACCTACGGCTTAGCCCCTGGACAAACTGCGGTATTTTATGAAAAAAATAGAGTTATAGGATGTGGTTGGATTGTCGATAAACTCTAAAAAGTTCGCTAAATTTTATTTAAATGAGAGAATATATTTAGTTATTACTTTTAACTCCTCTTCATTTAACTGAAATTTTGGCATCGCATTTCTCTTATATCCCAAAATCTTTGAAACACTTTCAGGGTCACTAATCATCCCACGAATCTCATCAGCACCTCTTTTTGATGCAATCTCTTTAAATGAGGGACCAAAAGCCTCTGCCGTTTGATGATGACATCCCCAGCAATAAGTTTCAAAAACAGTTTTACCACCATTTGCTAAAACTACACTATTTACCATAAATAACAATATAAAAATTGAGAAAAATTTCATTAAAATCCTTTGTATAGAAAATTTATTTTTTGAGATGCGGTACATCCTATAATCCTTTTTATGCTTTTATCTCTTGTAAAATATTTTCATATATATACTCTTTAGAGCCTAGTTTATCTTGATTTGGAAAAATTATATTAAATCTTTTTTGTAATTTTTCTAAGTAATTTTTATGGATTGAAAAATCTTTTTTATACATATTTATTAATGTTATAATATATTCACCCTCGCCATTTGATATATTTTTAATTATATCAATTTTATTTCTCTCTATATAGTCTAATATTATTCTTTTATTAAAACTTTTTCCATTATTTAAATTTCTTTTATTATCGCAGTTTTTATTACTACTACTACCTTCTGATGAAGCTTTTGTAGTAGAGGAGGAAGATGAGATTATTTTAAAAATTTCGTCATCATGCAAAATTTTTGTAAAAGCGTATGAGTTTAATATTAAAATTATAAATAGTATATTTTTCATTTTAAATTCCTTTATCGTATTAGAGGTGGGGATTTCACCCACCTATAGAAAAATTAAATTTCGTCTGCTTCTTGCACATCGTATAAAATATCATCCATTGGATGTCTATACATAGGCATTGCTAATCTTTTTTCATCAAGGATATGACCGATAAAACCGATACTTCTTCCTACGATAAAGAAAGCGTTTAGAGTTCCACTTTCGATAAACTCATCAATCTCCTCTTCGCTATAACCTAAAGCTCTCCACATATCAACCATCAAAATACCTATTGTTCCATCAACATTTAGGATTAGGTTCTCTTTTTTGCTAGTTGTAAGTGCTTCTACTGTTCTTGCATAGTCAAGTAGTGGTGTGCTTGGGAAATGCTCTTTTGCAAAATTCATCAAGCCTGTTACTCTCAAATCAGGATTTTTTAGTGATTTGATTCTATGTCCGATTCCAGGAATTGGAACTCCCTCACCTTTCATATATTTCAAGAATGCTTTAGGGTCAAGATTGTTGTCATCTGCATATTTGAAATATTTAGCGGCTCCATCAATTGCTCCACCAAATCTTGGTCCAATTGTCAGAAGACCAGTTACTAGTGATTCAACAACTGATTTACCAGCTCTTGCTGTTACTTTTGCATT
>JAOZPA010000115.1 GCA_029932985.1 Campylobacterales bacterium | reverse complement strand
TGTTATTATATCTTATACGATTGCTCTTAGTTTAATACCTAGTTTTAGTGCTAGAGTTTTAAATAAAAAAGAGAGTTGGTTTTATAGAGTTACTGAACCATTTTTTCTGTTACTTGAAAAGATATATGTTTTTATATTAAAACTTGTATTAAGATTTAAAATTATCACACTTATTTTGGTGATTGCTGGATTTATAGGAAGTTTAAGTCTATTTCCAAAAATTGGTATGGATTTTATACCAAAAGAGGACAAAGCAGAGTTTGAGATAAAACTAAAAGCATCAGCTGGAATATCATTGGAAGAGATGATAAAACAATCTAAAAAGGTAGAAAAATTTGTAAAACAGAATAAATATGTAGAATATACAACGCTAAGTGTTGGATATACAACTTCACAAGAGAAACATAAAACACTACTTTATGTAAAACTAATAGATAGAAGTAAAAGAGATATAAATCAAGAGCAAATTATCCAAAACTTTAGGGGAGAGTTAGAAAAATTTAAAGATAAACTTTTTATAACCGCTGCTGCAATTCCTGCTATTAAAGGTGCAGGGGTGAGTGTGCCATATCAGATAGTTTTAAAATCTGATTCATTTGAGTCTTTGCAAAAAGCTACAAAAGATTTGACTTCGTATTTGGCTAAGAAAAAAGGTTTTATGGATATAGATACAAATCTTGATGAAGGTAAACCTCAAATTGATATTAATATATTAAGAGGTAGTGCAAATAGATTGGGTATAACAGCATCTCAAATAGCAGGTGCATTAAATGTAGCCTTTTCAAGTGATTTAGAAATTTCATATTTTGAAGAAAAAGGAAAGCAGTATAATATCACACTAAGATTTGATGATGAAAATAGAATGAAAATAGAAGATATTAAAAAAATCCAAATAAGAGCTAAAAATGGTGGATTAGTATATCTTGATGGATTAGTTAATTTTACTACAAGTTCATCTCTAGCTTCAATTAATCACTTTGATAGACAAAGACAAGTTACTATCTTTGCTGACTTATTTGGATTAGATTTGGGTGGAGCATTGGCATATACAAAAAAAGAAATTGATAATATTATGCCAAAAGATGTAACATATAGATTTACAGGATTTGCAGAAGAGATGGGTAAAACAGGAAAAGCCTTTGGTGTAGCTCTTGGACTCTCTGTGATATTAATGTTTATTATTTTAGCTGTTTTATATGAGTCATTGATTCAGCCAATAATTATTATGATGGCACTTCCTCTTAGTATTATTGGAGTTTTATTAGCACTATATTTAAGTGGATTACAATTTAGTCTGTTTGTAATGATTGGGTTTATGTTGCTTATGGGAATGGTTGGTAAAAATGCCGTTTTGCTTGTAGATTTTGCAAATGATGCTATATCCAAAGGTAAAAGTGCAGATGAAGCCTTAATTGAAGCAGGAGAAAAAAGATTAAGACCAATATTAATGACCACAATAGCTATGATTTTTGCAATGTTACCATTAGCTATGGGTACAGGATTGGGAAGCGAAACAAAAGCACCAATGGCAATATCTATTATTGGTGGGCTTATTAGTTCTATGGTATTAACGCTATTAGTTGTACCTGCGATTTATAAAATGATTAATCCTATTGATAGATGGCTCAGAAAATTTTATGAAGTTGGAAAAGTTAAGGAATAGAAATTCAATAAGATATGATTTTTATAAGAAATAATAGTGCAGATTTGAATTAAGAGTTTTAAGATGATATTATATTCTTTATGGGGGCTTGAAGCCCTCTATTTTAGTAATATTTTGAGTCGAGTCATCGCTTTTTTTGTATTTTCTGGTTTATCAACAAGGGCGATTCGGATATAACCTTTTCCCATTCCATCTCTTCCCAAAAAGCTACCAGCTAAAACTTTTAAATTTTGCTCTTTATATGCTTTTTTGGTAAATTCCAAATCATCACTAACAAATAGCCACAAATAAAATGTAGCGTTTGGGGGTTCTATTCCCAAAATCTCCTTTGCAATTTTTAGATTTTCTACATATTTTGCTCTTATCTCTTTTGCATGAGTTTCATCGTTCCAAGCTGCTGCACTTGCAAATTGTAATGGAAGAGGAGAGGCACAACCTACATAAGTTCGGTATTTCATATAATCTTTCAAAATATGTTCATCACCTGCAATAAATCCACTTCTTAGCCCTGGAGCGGAGCTTCTTTTTGATATGGAATTTATAATTAAGATATTTTTAAACTCATCATTTCCCACATTTCTACTAGCTTCAAGCAATGAATGGGGTGCGTCGCCCAAAAATATTTCACTATAACACTCATCATTGAGTAACACAAAATTATGCTTCAAAGCCAATTTCACCCAAGTTTCTAACTCTCTAATCTCCAAAACTGAAGTGGTGGGATTGTTTGGAAAATTGAGGATTACCAAATCACAAGTTGCCAGTTTTAGCTCATCAATGAGAGGTTTGAAGTTATTCTCTTTTGTTAAATTCAGATGAATAATTTTTGCCCGTGAAGCGATTCCAGCCCCTTCATAAATTTGGTAAAATGGATTTGTAAAAGCCATAGTGGGATGTGGTTTGTCAAAAAGCAGAAATTGCGGAAAATTAAACAAAACCTCTCGTGTCCCAAAAGTGGGGATTAGTTGATTTTTTTTGAGTTTTATATCAAATCTTTTTTGACAAAAATTTATCATAGCAGTTTTCAAAATATCTTCACCAGTGGTTTTTGGATATTTGTTTAAAAAAGAGGTTGTATCTTTAAGTTTTTGCTGAATTAAATCTGGGGTTTGAAATTGTGGCTCACCAATAGTCAAAGTCAGTGGTGAGAGGTTTGGATTTGGCAAAATTCCCTCTAAAAGAGCGGTTAATTTTTCAAATGGGTACGTTTGGAAATTCATATATAGACCTAGTAGTAAATTAATTTGCAATTTTACATCATCTATCATTAAATGTTATATAATTTTTGGCTATTTATCAAAAATTAATGCCCATTTTATTATAATAACATAATTTTTAATGGAAATATAATCAAATATTAGGAGAATTAAAGGGTGAGTAAAAAAATTTTAGTTTTAATCTTTGTGATTATTTTTTCAAACTCTTTATTGGCAAATGAAAATCAAAAAAAACAGATAGAGGCTCGGCTCATTTCAACTACTTTATATCAACTTTTTAACCATAAATTGAAAATTTATACAGATACAAAACATATTCGAGAAGTTGTGAAGATGTCTGAGGGGAAATTGGAGTTGGCGATTAATTGTCAAAAAAGTGATTTGGTGATAGCGGATAAAATTCCCAAAAGTTGTGAGAAAAAGATATGTTTGTTTTTTACCTATGATTATCAATTTCTCAAAAATAATAAAAATGTTTTGGGTGGTCTTTTTTGGGCAAAAAACCGAGTAAAACTGATTTTCGTGCGTGAACGGCTGGAAGAGTATGGAATTAGTGTGCCACGAGAGTTGGAAAAATATTTAGAATATATGGAATATTTATGATTTTTAAAAATAGTAGAAATAGGATAAGAGCGGAGAAGTTTTTAGGACTTTTTGCATTGGTGATTGTGAGTTTGTTGTTTGTTTATTGGCAACTAAATACCATTCGAGATAAATTAAGAGATAGCATTTTGAATATTCAAGTTATTGCGATTAATGATTTTGCTAAAAATGCAGAAAATTTATTTATGCAAAATTTTGATGATGAGGGGATGGAGCAGATTTTGCAGAGCAAAGAGATTTTAGATGATATAGAGAACTCATTGGAGATTTTAAACTCTAAAAGTTATAAGTTTATCTATATTTTATATAAAAGTGAGAAAGATAATCGTTATCGTTTTTTGCTAGATTCCTCATTGCATCAAAAAGAGCGAAGAAATTCCACTTTTCCTGTGGGTGACGATTTGGATATTTATGATGATACAATTGACGGAGAAAATCATAAATTAATTTTCCAAACTGATAGTAAAAATTCATTTAATCTTTATGTTACTTATGTTAAACCTATCAAAATTAGTAGTAGCGAGATTGCACTTTTTTCACTGGATTTTTCGGTGGATTTGGAAAAAGTTGTAAAGCATATCGTGGGGAATATTAAAAATTCAATAGTTTTTTTGATTTTTCTGCTTTCATTGGTGCTTTTGGGGCTTTTGATTTTGGTGATTAAAGCAATTTTGGATCAAGATAAAGCATTTTTAGATGATTTAACAAACACTTATAATCGAAAATATTTGACATATCTTACAAAAAAAGAGAATTTAGGTGAAAAATATTCAGTTATGCTTTTGGATATTGATTATTTCAAAAAAGTTAATGACACTTACGGGCATCAAGTGGGTGATTATGTATTGATTGATGTAGTTTCATCGGTGAAATCTTGTGTGAATGCAGATGATATTTTGGTGAGATATGGGGGAGAGGAGTTTTTGTTGCTTGTTAAAAACAGGGATAAAGATATTTGTGATAGTATCTCTCAGCGAATCCTAAGCCGAGTGGAAAATCATATCACGAAAACTAGCAAATATGAGATAAAAACAACAATCTCTATTGGTGTAAATGTTTGTAATCAGGATAGAGAAGATATATTTGTGATGATAAAAAATGCAGATGAAGCACTTTATGTCTCCAAAAGAAATGGCAGAAATCAAGCAATATTTTATGATTGTAAAGATAAGCCAAAATAATTATAAAGGAAATTTTTGATAAAAAATTTACATAATATAAATATAGAACGGGCAATTTTAAGCTCCATTATTTTTGACCCACAAAGTTTTGATGATTTGGCAGCAAGTTTAAATGCAGAGGATTTTTATCTGCCATTTCACCAAAATCTCTTTTTGGCAATGGAGGAGCTGGAGCAAAAAGATTTACCAATTGATGAAGAGTTTTTACAAAAAGAGTTACTACAAAAAAAGCAATTTAATGAAAATTTGCTTATTGATATTCTCACCACAAATCCCCTTTCAAATATTATAGCTTATCTAAATGAGTTAAAAGATAAATCGATAAAGCGAAAATTAAATCATCTTTCGGCAATTATTAAAGATATAGTTTTGGAAGATGAGGATTCAAATGTGATAGTAGATACTATTCAACAAAGTTTATATTCCATCACTCAAGATTCCATCACCAAAGATTTCAAAGATAGCAAAGAGATGATGATTTCCACTTTGGAACATATAAAAGAGATGAAGGAGCGAGAAAATTCTGGTGTGGTGGGAGTTGATACAGGATATGCTAAATTAAATGAATTAACAGCAGGTTTTGGCGATGGAGATTTGATAATTGTGGCTGCACGTCCCGCCATGGGAAAATGCTTAGCGAAAGGCACTAAGGTAACTTTATACGATGGCACTCAAGTATGTGTCGAAAATATAAAAATTGGTGAATTACTTATGGGTGATGATTCAACTCCTCGTAAAGTTTTATCTTTGGCAAGAGGTAGAGAGAAGATGTACTGGATTAGACAAAATAAAGGGATTGATTATAGAGTAAATGAGTCTCATATATTATCACTCAAACGAAGTCGAAATGAGGGAAAACACAAACACGGGGATGTTTTAAATATTTCAGTCAAAGATTATTTAGAAAAATCAGATAAATTTAAAACAAATTACAAAGGCTATAAGGTCGCCGTTGAGTTTTCTAAGCAAAATTTAGAGATTGAACCATATTTTTTAGGAGTTTGGTTAGGGGATGGCACAAGTGCTAGTGTAGATATAACTACAATAGATAATGAAATTATTAATTATTTAAAAAAATATGCAGAGAATTTAAATTTAACATTAAAGAAAAAAGTTACTAAAGATAGATGTCCTAATTATTCAATAGTTGGGAAAAGAGGAGGTAATCCTAAATTATCACTTCAGCACAAATTAAATAATTTAGATTTATTAAATAACAAACATATTCCTAATCATTACTTAATAAATTCAACTAAAAACAGATTAGAGTTATTAGCAGGATTGATGGATAGTGATGGTCATTATGATAAGCAATGTAAAGGCTATGAGATAACTCAAAAAAATAAAAATTTAGCACAACAGATAAAATTTTTGTGTGATTCTTTGGGTTTTAGAACATCTTTAATCCCCAAAATTGCTACAATAAAATCAATAGGTTATAAGTGTGAAGTTTATAGAGTTAGAATTTTTGGTGATGTTGATAAAATTCCTGTTAAGATAGAGAGAAAAAAAGCCTTGCCTTGGACTTGTAATAGAAGTTGGAATCAAACAGGTATAAAAGTTGAATATGATAAAGTTGATGATTATTATGGTTTTGAGATAGATGGAAATAGGCTATTTTTATTGGAAGATATGACAGTAACTCATAATACCGCTTTTTGTCTAAATTTGGCTCAAAAAGCCCTAGACCACGGGAAAGGTGTTGCATTTTTTTCTCTTGAGATGCCAGCGGAGCATTTAGTGGTTAGAATGCTTAGTGCCAAAACTTCTATCCCTTTGCAACGGTTAAAAATTGGAAATATGAATAATGAGGAGTGGACAAATCTCACAAATGCAACTGATGAGATGAGTCGGCAAAAACTTTTTGTAGATGATGATGGAGTTATAAATATTCATCAAGTGCGAAGTAAACTCAGAAAATTAAAAACCCAACACCCCGAAATTTCCATAGCAATTATCGATTATCTGCAACTAATGAATGGCACGGGAAAAAAAGATAGACACCTTGAGGTGAGTGAAATTAGCCGTGGTTTGAAACTTTTGGCTCGTGAGCTAAATATGCCAATAATCGCCCTTAGCCAATTAAATCGGGGACTAGAAGCCCGAAATGATAAACGACCAATGCTTAGTGACCTTCGCGAAAGTGGTAGCATAGAGCAGGATGCTGATATGATTATGTTTGTTTATCGAGATGATGTTTATCGGATTCGTGAAGAGAAAGAGAAGGAAAAAAAGGCAGCGGCTGAGGGCAAAGAGTATATTAGCAATATTCAGGAAAAGCCAGAGGAGGATGCTGAGATTATTGTGGGTAAAAATCGAAATGGTCCAGTCGGAATTGCAAATTTGATTTTTCAAAAAAGATTTACAAGATTTGTGGAGGCTGGGGCTGGGGAATCTGCAGTGGAGATTATTTTTGAAAATGAGCCACCAGAGACCAAAATAGAGATGCCACCAATTTAAAATAAAGAGATAAAAATTATGATTGATTTAAAAAAACGAGTTATAGATTTAAGTAAAAAAGCTTCAATTGAGATAAAAAAAAGAGGACTTGATGACACAAAAGCTTAGATAGTTTTGGTTTTGGATATTTCTAAATCTATGAATTCACTTTTCAAAACTGGAGTTATGCCACGGCTATTACATTCTTAAAAAAAATGTTATAATAGCCCAGAAAGAGGATAGA
>JAOZPA010000114.1:2582-7434 GCA_029932985.1 Campylobacterales bacterium | reverse complement strand
AAGTGCTTTGCAACAAAGTTTTTCCAAATCTCCTTGGTCGAGGCAACAGATAAACAAGTGTATTATTTTCCATCAACTCCTGTATCGCCAAACTTTTATCAATATAATAACTTCCAACTTTTCGTAATTCCCTAAAATCACTCCTGCCAATCGGCAAAATCCCTTTTTTTAACATCTTTTCTCCTTGGATTTTTTATAAATATACTACATATTTAATTAAAACTTTATTTATTTTCTAACCGCTATTGCATCAATTTCGATAAGGGCATTTTTGGGCAAAGTTTTCACCGCAACTGTACTTCGTGCTGGTTTATGATTTTTAAAATATTGAGCATAAATTTCATTGACCATGGCGAAATCATCCATATTAGCTAGATAGATTGTGGTTTTAATCACCGTTTGCAAACTTCCCCCAGCCTCCTTTAAAACTTCTGTCAAATTTTTTAAAACTTGATTTGTTTGAATTTTTATCTCATTTTCTAACATTTCACCATTTTTATTTAGGGCAATCTGCCCCGAAGTATAAATCATTCCATCTATTTCAACCGCTTGAGAATATGGACCTATCGCCTTAGGGGCTTTTGGAGTTTGTATGAAATTCATCTTTTACCTTTAAAAATTTTTGGTCATATCACAAAAAACTTCATAAAGTTTCTGCACTTCATCAATCGTTGTCCGCTCATCAATAGAGTGAATCCTATCATTAACTACCCCAAACTCCACCGTCTCCACCCCAAATGCTCCAAAAAATCGTGCATCGCTCGTCCCACCAGAAGTTGTCAATCTCGGTGTCATCCCCAAAATTGTATTAATTGAACTTTGCAAATTTTTGACCACTTTTGAACTTTTATTTGTGACAAAAGGTTTAGCACCCTGTGAAATTTTGAGACTATAATTAAACTCTTTAAAATATTTATGCACAAAATCCTCCACATCTTGTTTGCTAGTTTTCGTAGAATTTCGCACATTAAACATCATTTTGAGCTTTGCAGGAGTAACATTTGTGACCTCCATCCCTGCACGAATATCTGTGATGACAAACTTACTAGGAGCAAAATACTCATCCCCCTCATCGAGATTAATCCCCGCCATATTTGGCAACACTTGAACCACTTTATGGATAGGATTTACTGACTTTTCAGGATAGGCCGCGTGTCCCTGAACCCCCATCTTTTCGATGATACCATTTATAGACCCTCGCCGTCCAACCTTGATATTATCACCAAAAATCTCATCACAAGTAGGCTCTGCCACCACCGCATATTTTGGCAAAAAGTCAATCTCTCGCAGATACTCCAACACCCTCACCGTGCCATCAATCGCATCACCCTCCTCATCGCTTGTTAGCAAAATTGACAAAGTGCCATTAAAACTCTTCAACTCTTTAGCCATCTTCAAAAATGCACTCACTCCACTTTTCATATCCTGAGTCCCCCGAGCATAGATGTAACCATCCCGATAAGTAGGGGTAAATGGGTCACTCTGCCAACCCTCACCAGCAGGAACAACATCTATATGCCCAGCAAAACACAAATGCTCCCCATCTCCAAACCTCTTATGCAAAAATAGATTTTTCGTATCGCCAATATCTATCCGCTTTGCCTCAAAATTCTCCAAATATCCCTCGATAAAATCAAATGCTCCATCATCTGTGGGAGTGATGCTTTTATACGATAATAACTTTTCAAATAGTTCATGCAGTTTCATTGTTGCCCTTTTTTATTTATATTATACCATATTTGGATTATTATTTGGCAACGCTATCATATAGAAGTTAGATTTTAATTAAAAACAGTTTAATTAAGATAGATATAAAGTTAAGCTTAAGGTTGGGGGCTAAAAAAAGTGACTTTTTGTCATTTAACCCCTTGCCTTAGGGCTTTTTTAAATTTATTTTTTAATCAAAAAATTTACACTTGTTTATAAAAATTTTTTGTATAATTTCACTCATAGGGCAAGGGGATGAAAATCCTCTTTACTTTTTCAATAATTTTAAGAATTCATTATAAAAAGTGCTAATTCATCTGCAAGTAAAAAATCTTTATTAAAATATCTATTATCTTTTTCCATTATCTTTTTTTCATCTAGTAAAATTTTAATTTTTTTTAACTCATTCTGATTTAGAATATTTTTATTAACTCCTACAATTGAGCGAAAACCCAAAAAAAGTTTTTCAAATTTCATATCATCTTTTGATAAAACCTCTTCCGTGACAAAAGTTGGATTTTTTATATATTTCTCAATTGAGTTTTCACTATAAAATCTTCTATCTTTCAAAAATCCAACCGCTCCAGCTCCAGCTCCCACATAATCTTTATATCGCCAGTAGCCTAAATTATGTTCAGAATAGGAGTTTTTGCCAAAATTAGAGATTTCATACCATTCAAAACCTCTTTTTTGAATCTGGGAAATTAAAAACTTGGCATTTGCCAAATTATCATTTGCCACTTCAGATTTTTCAAAAAATTTAGTATTTTCCTCCAAAGTCAATGAGTATAAACTGATGTGATTTATATCTAATTTATCAATCTCCTCTAACTCTTTTTTCAAAGATTGCTTAGTGTCTAATGAAGTTCCATAAATCAAATCTATTGAGATATTTTCAAATCCTACTTTTTTTGCATTTTCAATACCCAGCCGTGCGATAACCGAGGTATGATTTCTTCCCAAAAATTTGAGCTTTTTATCATCAAAACTTTGCACTCCAAAACTGATACGATTTACTCCCAAACTTTTAACACCTTTGAGCCACTTTAAAGAGGCACTATTTGGGTTTGCTTCGATTGAAATTTGAATATTTTTGTCAAAATTGGGTTTGATTAAATCTATTATCTCTTTGAGTTTTAGTGGGCAGATGGTCGATGGAGTCCCCCCACCGATGTATAAAGTTTCGATAGAGTTTTTTTGAATTTTGTATCTTTGTATCTCAAAAATTATCTGTTTTTTTAAAGCTTCGATGAAATTATCTTTAAGGTGAAATTTATCCACGTAAGAGTTAAAAGCACAATAATAACATTTAGAATCACAAAATGGAATGTGTATGTAAAATAGCATTTGATTTCTAAACCATCTCAAAATCGCTAAAATTTTGTCGAATTGCATCATATAAGATAATTCCCACGGCGATTGATAAATTCAAACTTCGACCATTTTTGCCCATTGGAATTGTCATCGCATTTTCCCATTTTTTTTCCATAAATTCCATCGGTAATCCTGTAGATTCTCCACCAAAAAATAGATAATCACCCTTTTGAAACTCAAATTTAAAGTAGGGTTTTTTGGTTTTGGTAGTTGCGAAAAAAAATCTATCGATATGGGGTTCATGCGATTTCATAAACTCTTCCAAACTTTCCCAAACAGTTAAATCTAGCAAATTCCAATAATCCAAACCTGCTCGTTTAACATTTTTATCATTTATTTCAAAGCAAGTTGGCTTGATGATATGAAGTTTACAATCGGTATTTACACAAACTCTGCCGATAGCCCCCGTATTTTGAGGGATTTGTGGATGAACTAAGACGATATTGAACAAATAATTTTCCTTGATACATTTTTAAAATCATATTTTAAGTGTAAAGATACTAAAATTTAACTTTTAGTTTAATTAAGATGGGGCTTTATGAAAAAGAGAGAAGATGAATTATAAATATATTGATGTCAAACAGTTGAAAAATATAACTTTGCTTTATGTTGAGGATGATAATTGCACCAGAATTCAGGTTGCAAAAATTTTAGAGGTGATTGTCAAAACTTTATATGTAGCAAAAAATGGCAAAGAGGGTTTGGATAAATTTAAGACCCATAAACCAGATGTGATTATCACCGATATTTTGATGCCTCAGCTCGATGGATTATCGATGAGTCGGCAGATACGAGAGATTAATGCTTTTGTGCCTATCATCATTACCACCGCTTTTAGTGAAGCTAATTTTTTGCTAGAGGCAATTGATATGAATATAGATAGATATTTGGTTAAACCCATCAATATGAAAAAACTCAATGAAACTCTCTATCGAGCAAGTATTGTGATAAATCAGAAAAAAGAGATTGTTGAGCGAGATTTCATTATCAAGCATATTCTGCTCTCAAATCCCACCTATTCACTTATTGTCAATACAAATACTCTGTTAAAAGTCAATGAAGATATAAAACAGTTGATAGGTTCTGCTTGGAATGATGATTTTATCTTTGCTTCTCAAAATTCAGTGGAAGAGTATTATGATATAAAGAATGTCTTAAGTTTTATGCAACAAAATGCAATTAAAGAAAAAACTATTTTGTTAAAATCCAAACAACATATAGAGAAACAGGAATTTTTAATAAGAATCTATTTTTTTGAAATTAGTGGACTATTTTTGGTGACTTTTTTTGAAAAAGATAGAGTGCTAGAAAATGTGTGGACGAATACATAGACAAATAGGGATTATTATTTGGCAACGCACCCCTATCATTTTGAGTTTGATAGGGTATTCTTACGGGGACTAAAAAAAATTAAACAATATTAAATAGAAGGTAAAATTATGGCAAAAGCAAAAGAGCATCAATTTGATGTATCGGCAAAGTTGGATATGCAAGAGATGAAAAATGCGATTACACAAGCAGAAAAAGAGATGAATAATCGATATGATTTTAAGGGTGTGACTAAGGAGATAAATTTGAATGAGAAAGCAAAAACTGTGACGATTCTCTCTTCGGGTGAGGCGAAAGTGGATGCGATTATTGATATGCTTTTGTCTCGAATGTCAAAGAGAAATATTCCGTTAAATGCTTTAGAGGAGTTGAAGCGAGAGGATGCGAGTGGGGGAAATCGAAAGGTTACTTTTAAAGTGATTGATAGTATTGAAAAGGATGA
>JAOZPA010000114.1:0-2482 GCA_029932985.1 Campylobacterales bacterium | reverse complement strand
ATTGATTGCACGGTGGGATATGGTGGGCATAGTGAAGCTTTGCTTTTGCAAAATGAAAATGTGAAATTGATTTGTATCGACCAAGATAGTGAGGCGATTGAGTTTTCAAAGAAAAGATTGGCAAAATTTGGTGAGAGAGTGATTTTCGCTCAGGGACGATTTAGCAAAGTTATTGAAAATTTTAAAAATTACAATATCAAGGGGATTCTAGCCGATATTGGGGTTTCATCGCTTCAGCTTGATAAAAAAGATAGAGGTTTTGGATTTGATAGCCAAAATTTGGATATGAGAATGGATACTCGGCAAGAGTTTAATGCTCAAATTTTGATAAACAATTATTCTCAAAGTGAGCTTGAGAGAGTTTTTAGAGAGTTTGGTGAAGTGAGAAATTTTGCAAATATCGCATCTATGATAGTTACAGCGAGGTTAAAAAATCAGATAATGGGTTCAAAGCCCCTAACGGAAATTTTAAAACCAAAGATAACTAGCAATAAAGTTTTGGCTTTGATTTTTCAAGCGATTAGGATTGAGGTTAATGATGAGTTGGGTGAATTAACTCGTCTTTTGGAATCTATTAAAGATTTTAAATTTAAAGATTGCAAAGTAGCGATAATCTCATTTCACTCTCTCGAAGATAGAATTGTAAAAAATAGTTTTAGAGATTGGACAAAAAATTGTATCTGCCCCCCAGAGATTTTTCAATGTGAATGTGGAAATAATAATAGACTAGGAAAAATTTTGACAAAAAAGCCTATAATTCCAACTTCCAGCGAGATTAGAGAAAATCGAAGAAGTAGAAGCTCAAAAATGAGGATTTTTAAATTTAATTAGGAAAAAGATGATAAATATTAGGGATGAGATTGATGCGATATTGAATGAGGAAAAAAATTTACCACTTAGCACTCTTTTTTGGGTGATATTTATAATTGTTTTGTTGATTGGAATTTTTGCTCCGAGAATTTATATTAAAAATCAAATCTACTATAATAGTCTTGATATTAGTAATCTTTATCATCAGTATATTATTTTAAAAGAGGAGAATCGAAATTTGAAACTCAAAATTGAGAAAGCAAAATTTGAAAATGAGAAAATTGAACTATGAATTAGAAAAGGGAGAAGATGCAAAATAGTACGGAACAGGAGATTTTAGAGGCAAATGCACTGAAAGTTAAATATGATAAGATGGCGGAGTCGTCATTTGATTTTTTTAGGGGAAATGCGGGTCAGTTTTTTGAGGATTTGGCGAATTATGATTATAAAATCTTGCAAGATGAGAAGCTTCTTTGTTGGGTTCAGGGGGATGCTCACCTCTATAATATCGGTTTTTTCAATAGGATGCGACCAGATGGCAAGAAGATTCGATTTGATATGAATGATTTTGATGAATCTTTTATTGGCTCAAATCTCTTAGATGTTATCCGATTTACTGTTTCTATCACATTTTTTGTAGAATATATCAATAATCAAACAGAATTTACCTGCAAAATTGACGAAAAGTTGAAAGAGGAAAAATTTTATGAAAAGTATTTCATCAAAAAATATTTGAAATATATAAAAAAAGAGAAACTTCACAAAATAAAATTTAATACAGAATTTTTTAAGTATCATTACAAAAAAGCAAAAAATCGTCTAAGAACTATTGAAAAATTACGAGACGATGAAAATAAACATATTTTGGAGTATGATGAGGAAAATTTGGATTTGCTTCCACTTAATGATAAAAATGAGCAGGAGATAAAATTTCAGATTGAGCAATCTTACGGCACTCAATACAAGATTCTTGATATTGCAAAACGGGTCAAAGCTGGGGTGGGAAGTGCACATCTGAATCGATATTATGCTCTTGTGGTCAAGGATGGTAAAGATACGATTTTGATTGAGGCGAAGGAGCAGACTGAACCATCTATCAAAAAAACTTTTAATCTCAATGAGACTTTAAATTCAAAATTTGATGATTTGTGTAATGCCCAGATTTTTATAAGTGCGGCAAATAATATTATTGATGATTTTGATGAAAATTTACGAGTTTTCTACTATCACGAAAAAAGCTATATCCTTAAAAGTCTTTTCAATGTCAAATACACAATCAAAGCAGATAAGATGTGCCAAAAATTTAATATAGAGGATAATCTAAAAGTTTATTTGACTAATTGTGCTAAAATTTTAGCGAATACCCATAAAAAAACTGCCATTGATAGACATAATTTTGTTAGCCATATTAAAAAGCTAGAGGATGAAAAACTTTTAGATTTTAATATAATTTTGGAAATTGCTGAGAGAGGTCATAGTAAAGAGTTGGAAAATTTTAACCTTTTTATAGATTCTAAATAAACCTCAGTCCCCAAACGGGAATTTTTTATATGGGGTAATTTGAGGTGTTTATTAAAATTAAAGCTTTGATTTGTCGTAGGGTCGGCTTCTGCCGACCATTTAAAATTTAATAAACCAAAATGTTATTTTACATTAAATTGTTCGGCAGTTG
>JAOZPA010000113.1 GCA_029932985.1 Campylobacterales bacterium | reverse complement strand
GAAAGTAATCCTCAAATTATTACCATCAAAAAATTAACAATTAAGCCAATTATAGCAAAAACGATAGATATTCCAACTGTTGATGAGAGCAAAATACCAGAAAAAATTTCAACGGATACTTTGGATATTTATTTAAAAGGTGAAAGTGGAACAGATATATTTTTAAATGGTCAAGATACAGGTATAGATATAGATGAAAATGGAGATGCCGTAGTTACTCTTAATTTTAAGAATCTTGATAGCTCCTCTTTTAATATATATTTGCAAAATAAAGATGGATTAAAAAGTGATATTTTAAAACTTCCAATTAATATTGTTCTATTGCCAAAAAGACCTGTTATCATAAAAACTCTTTCCATTGCAGACAATAAATTAAAAGTAACCATTGGTGGTGAATCTGATACAAGTATCTATTTAAATGGTAATAATACAAATATTATAATTGATGATAGTGGGCAAAAAGATATAATTCTTGATTTGGATAACAATAAATCTAACGAAAGTTTTTTATTATCACTTAAAAATGATGTGGGTTATAGTCTTGAATATACTTTTAAAATTAAAAAAAATATTATCGTTAAAAATGATGATATACAAACTTATGGGCGATGGAAAGTTGTAGGATTAAATAGTGATGAACCAATATACATAGATAAAAATAGTGATATGAGTACAGATTTTTTTACTGGTTATGATATGGTTAATGAAAATTTGATGAAATTAGAATCAAATCAATATCTACTAAAAGCAGGTATTTCTGATGTAAAAATCACTGGTGCAATATCTACAAGCAAACTTTCAAGAAGTTTAAGAAAAATCTTTAGAGGTGATATAGCAAATGCAGGTGATATAAATTTACTTTTTCAAAATATCAAAAATGGGCATAGTGTAAAAGTTGTATATAAGGTAACTGATGATTCTAATTTAGTTGGTAAAGTTGAAGTTCAAGATACTACACAAAAGTTTAATGCCAATAGTATCAATAATGATAAAACTCAAAAAGATGATACTTATCAAACTATCTATATGAATTCAGATAATTCCAATGAGGTTTTAAAAGAGATTGTAGTTTATGTTCAAAAAGTTGAGGATATTATTGAGATAACACAAAAAATAGTAACTTTTGAAACAGGATTAACCAAAGTAACGGTAGCAGAAAAGGGAACGAACAATAGTTCAACTTTTACAATGGATATTAGGGGGCTAGAGAGTGATTTAGGAAGTGTAACAGTTGCTGATAAAAATGCTCCATATAATTTCAAAGCTTTTATGAATCACGGAAATGATTTTTTCTATTTTGGTAATGACATATATACATTAGACTTAGACTTAAATGAAAGCACAGAAGAGAGTGAAGCAGATAAGGAAGCAGATGAAGAGATAGGATTATTTCTTTTAGGATATGATAGCGAACATCTTATTTATAAAAAAGATTTACTTGTGTGTAATATTGGTTTAGAGAAAGATATTTCAAATGTTGTAACTCAAATTAATATTGATGAAAAAAGTAAAACTTTATTTAGAGATTTTAACCAAACTTATATAGGTGAAGTTACTGAAAATGGTAAAAAATGCTATAAATATGATTTAAAATTCTCTTTTAAAAGACCCAAAAATGATATGTTAGCTAAAGTCAATATAAAAATGAAAAAAGATAATCAAGAGTGGAATGATAATATCTCTTTTGATTTAAAATCTTCAGGTTCTCAAAAAATCTATTTTGCTTCAAAATCAAAAACTTTGTATGGATTCGTGATTGCTCCAGGTAGAAACTTATTAAAAATTGATTTTCAAAAATCTGATTTTAATAATTATATAAGAATTCCATTGGATGTAAGAGATGATATAGGTGTTGCAATAGCAACTTTGGATAGTGAAGATTTTTATATGATTAGCACAAATAAAGAGCCAGATATTGTTAAAATGGAAAACTTCACCGATAAAAATATTCACGAAAATGATAACACTATGGATACAGCTACTAAATTACCTATAGTAGAAGGTGAAAGTATAGGTTATATCTCTATTGGAGATATAGATTTTTATAAATTTTTGGATATACCAAAAGTAGTTAGTAAAACTACAACAGTTTTAAAAAATCAATCAATTAAGATAATTTTCAATACTTTATTAGATAAAGATAATATCAAACTCAATGATATTAGTATCAAAAATGAATATGGAGAAGTAATAGAAAAAGATTTAAATATAACAAATCATTATCCTACGAATAATGCATTTGCAGATGATATTTATGATGATAATATTAAACACTATACCGTGGGTTCAACACATATAGATATAATTCCTAAAATCTATAATGTAAGTAAAAATAATGATAAGTATAATATTGAATTATCGGATAATATATCAAGTAAATATGGACACTATCCATTGGAAAATGGTTATAGTTTTGTTGCTAATATTATATCTTCACAAATAGGTAATTTAAGTATTTTAACTACTTTATTAGATGGTGAAATTAGTAAATCCTCTTATATTAATCATCTTTATATAGGAAGTGGAGATGATGGACTGGAGGGAATATTTGGTGGTTTGGATGATGACATTAATAGACTTTATGTTAGTCAAAAAAACAGATTTCAAATTTATAATATAGTAGATAATTTTTTAAATCTTTCTTTGATAGGTTCTATTTCATTAGATAGTGATATTATAGATTTTGTATATACAGATATAGATTCTACCAAAAGGAAGAAAGAAAATCAAGCTTATATATCTACAGAAGATGGAAAATTAATTTTTCTTGACTTTACAAGTGAGAATAATCCAACTATTAAGGATAGTAAAAATTTTGCTCCCTATATAATAGCTAATTTATCTACTGATATTTCAGATGAAAATGGTGATAAGTTATTTTTCTCTAAAAAATCTTCAACTCAAACTACTGTAATTGAGATGGATATAATAAATGAAAATTTTGGAACAATCAAAGAATATATACCTGCATCAAATAATAATGAAATTGTTAAAATAATCTATAAAGATTATAATTTAATAATAGCAAATAATTATTTAAAAAAAGGTGAGAGTAAGTTAGAAATTTTGAATTATAATTTTGAATTAGAAAATAGTTTTGATATAAATAGTTCTATTAATGATTTTGTTATAAAAGATAAAGATTATCTAATAGGAACAGATAGTGGAGCAATTTATATGAATAGTTCTAGCAATCTTCAAAAGAATCTTAATATAAATAAATCCATTAAATCTGTTGCAATAGATAAAAGTTTCATCTATCTAGCTAGTGAAAATGAATTATTTGTATATGATTTAGAGTTTGAATTATTTGGA
This sequence comes from Campylobacterales bacterium, assembly GCA_029932985.1. Taxonomy (GTDB): domain Bacteria; phylum Campylobacterota; class Campylobacteria; order Campylobacterales; family JAOZPA01; genus JAOZPA01. The sequence goes on along the minus strand of JAOZPA010000113.1, from coordinate 4,256 downwards.
GATTTGACCATTGATAGCAATATCAATAAAATAGAGTTAGTTGATAAATATATTTATTTAACTACAGATAATGGTATTAAAATTATCTCAAAACCACAAAAATAAAAAGGAAAAAAAATGAAGACCAAATTAGTAAAAATAGTAGTTATCTCATCTCTACTAATGACCACATTATATGCTGAAAAAGCTAAATTTATATTTGAGATTGATGAAGAAGGAGAGAAAACTCCTGATACATTCTATCCTCTTAAATGGAGTAGTTTAAGCGATAGTAACAGCACGGAATGGTGGACAAATTATTATTCAGGTGTTGGTTATAACTCTGAAATTAGATATAGCACTGATACCCTTGATAATATGGAGGCTAGTAAATACTCCAGCACAATTGCAACAAGAAAGTATAAATTAAATATCGCCACTTATGAGGGTGAGTTTGAAAATCTTAGCTTTCAAATTGGTGGAGAGTTAGAATTTATTCAAATCGACAAACACCAATTTGGATATTTCAGCTCTGCCCTTATTAATGCAGGAGATTACAATGCAATTGAACACAATATCAATATAGAGGCTTGGAAACCAAATCTAGTAACTCAAATATCCTATGTTGCACCAGAAAGTGATTTTTATCTTAGATTTATGGCAATAGTCTCACCAACTATGAATCTGAAATTGCAACAAGATACAACCATTATGCCTCTAATTGATGTCACAGCTCATAGTGATAGCTCCACAACCCAAGAGGCATCTTATGAATTTGAAGCTGAAGCAATCTATAAAATTAAGAATAAGCGACTTGCAATAATTCCTGATTTCTTTAGTTTTGAGGTAAATTATGATTTTTTACCATTAGAATATAAATTGATGACACTAAACTCTTCAGCCACAGAATATATGACAGAAAATATCCAAACAGAGGAGACAAATTTGCGATATATGGTTAAATTTGCTTATGATTTAAAAATTAAAGATATAGCAAAACAGTTCACAAATAAATTTTCAGACAAAGATTTTATGGATACAATGCTTCCCACACTAGGTATTGGTAGCAAAACAAACACTATGAAAAATGTAACAAAAGGTACTAAAGAGGAGATAACTCAAACAATAGTTCATCTAGGGTTTGAAAAAAAGTTTTAAAGTTTTGGGGCTTAAAAACCCCAAACGAAAATTTATTTTAAAGTTTTAAAGGAGGATGCAACAAAATATGAAAAACATTAGATATGGATTTAAGAAACTATCCTTATCAAATAGAGTAAATTTATTTTTATTTTATGGCTCGTCTAAATTTTGAGGTGAAATTGATTTAATATTCAATTTTTAATAAATTATTAATTTAACTATAAATAAAGGTTTATATTATGTTTAAGAAATTTTTTTTATATCTACTAATAAGCACTAGTTTTTTATTCGCTTACTCTTTAGATATTACGGTAAACGGAGAATCTGGTGGTAAAGTTTATTCTTCTGATGGAATTAATTGTGGTTTAGGCAATACCAAATGCTCTGAAAATATTGGATATGATGATTCGAGTGAAGAGTTGGATTTTGGAGCTCTTTTTGCAGATCCTGAAATAGTTATCTTATCAGCAGAAATAAAAGATGGCTATATTTTTAAAGGATGGGGTGGAGATTGTATCGGAACTTCAACTACTTGTAAAGTTACAATGGATACTAATAAAAATGTAACAGCTACTTTTGAAAGTGAATCTAGTTCTGAGCCTGAACCAGAATCTAATACAAATAGTGGGAATGGGGCTGATTTAGCTATTACAGATGTGGAGTTGATAGGGGAAATCAAACCTGATAGTTCTGTAAAGTTTAGAATTACCTATAAAAATATTGGAAATGAAACTGCATTAGAAACACTTACAGATGCTTATTATAAAAAAAATGGTAAAACTACACCATTTAATAATACTAGCCCTGATAAGTGGACAAAAAAATTAGCTCCAAATGAATCTACTACATTTGATTTTGAGGTAGAATTTCAAGATAAAATAATACCACCAAATAATTATAATGGTCAAAAAGAGAGTGATAATATATTGGTATCAGGTGATAGTTATGTGATATTTGAAATTCCATATTATAGTGATAATGATTCAAATCCATCAAATAATAAAAAGGAAATAAAAATCACTTATGATGACAAAGGTATGAAATTTGAAGATTTTTATATTGGTGCTTTTAATGCATATAAAAGAACTGCAAACTATCCTTTATATTCAATTATAGGAGATGATGTAGGTAGAGGTTCAGCTAATATTAACTTTGGTGCAAAAGATGATTTAAAAGTTACAAAAGCTATTGTTGAATATAGAACAAATGAAAGTGATAGTTGGCATCATATCCAAACTTATACAAATGAATATGATTCTATAAGCGAGGATTGTAAATGGGATATTCCAAATGAGGATAAATTTATCACAGGTGATATGCAAATTAGAGTGAAAATTTATGAAAATGAGACTACTTATCTTGAAAAAATATCTTATCCATTTCCAATATATTCGCAAGAAAAAATTACTTTTAGTAAATTTGATGTAGATAAAAGTAATATTGCAAAAGATGAGGAGATAACTTTTAAATGGAATGCAACTGGAGGAAGTAGTAAAACTTTATATACAGTTTTTGTAAAACCTGCAAGTGGCACAAATGGTTGGGAACAACTTTTTTCGGTGCAGGGGCAATTATCTAAAACTGCAAAATTTAATTATCCAAATGGTGAATATAGTGTGCAAATAAAATCTGGTTCTAATGATTTATTATATGATAAAAATATAGTTGTTAGTGATTCCACACCAACTAAAATGTGTATTACAGTTATCACACCTGCTTATAACCCTGAAACTGGGGAAGAGTTAGATTTTTCAACTCCTTGTGATGTTCCAGATGGTTGGATAGAAGGTAAAGCTCCTGCAAAAACAATACCTCCAGTAGATAATGTTTCTCTTGTTTCCGAAGAAAGTGTTATAAAATTATATATAGCAACATTCAATCGTGCTCCAGACAAAGCTGGGTTGGATTATTGGATAAAAGATTCAGGTTTAAATATTGACCAAATTGCACAAAGTTTTTTTGACCAAGCTGAAACAAAAGCACTATATCCAGCGGATAGCACAAATTCAAATTTTGTTATAGCTATTTATATCAATATATTTGGACGAGAACCAGAACAAGCTGGTTTAGATTATTGGGTTAATGAATTAGAAAAACCAAATAATCCTATGCACAGATCAATTATGATTCAAGCTTTGAAAAATGGTGCTTTGGGTGATGATGCTAAATTACTTGAAAATAAAGCAAAAGTAGCTCAAATATTTGTTGATGAGGGCTTAAATGACCCACAAAAAGCAAAAGATGTTTTGAAGAATATTACAAAAGATGAAGGCTCAATTGCAACTGCTTGGGAAAAAATAGAATCAGCTGTTGATAATGATACAAACACCACTTTTAGCTATAGAGATGATTTTGATACTTTAAATAAAGATTTTTGGTATATAGTCAGAATAGATAAAAATTGGAAAAATAATATTTTAGATTATGATTCAGTTACATTGTCAAATGGAGAGCTTAATCTGGAGATGGATAGAACAGATGATGGTCCAGTGATGTATAGTAAGCCATTGAAAGTAAAAAAAGGTGATATTGTTACTATTAAACGAAAAGTATATGTGCATCCAGAAAATAGATATTTTAGTGGTGGATTAACTATTTTCTCATCAGATGATGATTTTTCTATCGATACAAATGAATCTCTTGCAGGTATTCTGCATTATGATTATTCATATCAAGGTGATTGGAACACATTTCTCTTAAATGATAGATTTGATTCTTCTAATTTTATTGAGCCTATCTGGGATAATTGGTTTGAGGAAGAATTGACTTATGACACAGCAACAGGATTATCAACATATAAAATTGGAGATAAAACTGTAACTAATACAAATAAAATTCTAAATAAGGATTATATAAAAATAAAAATTGGTTCTTTTGGCTGGTGGACTGGACATTATACAAAAATGGATTACATTGATATAAGTATAAAATAATCTAATAAAATCAACATTCATAATCCTTGTAAACATTAAAAAAATTTAAATGGCTCACAGCTAAAATCTGGTGAGTCGTTATTTCTATTCCCAACTATCGTTTGCTTAATCTAAAATAAATTAAGAAAAGTTTAATTTTTATACCCCTGTAAATATAGGGGTAGGTTTTATTTCTACAAAAATAGGGCTAATATAACAGCTATC
>JAOZPA010000112.1 GCA_029932985.1 Campylobacterales bacterium | reverse complement strand
AAAAAAATATAAGAAATGGGTATAAATCGTGGACAATCCAAAAGTTTCAATAGACACCTTTATCTTCATAGAATATTTTAGAAAAGAGAACAAAACCAAAACAAAATTATATCTTCTAGCAAAAAATAATTACACCTTAGTAGCTTTTGCAATCTGCTATTTTGAATATATGTCAGGCTCAAAAAACAAAGATTTTGATAAACTTCTTTTTGAAAATATAGAGATAATTTCATTTGATAAAACCCAAGCTTATATCTCTTCATCAATTTTTCAAGATTTAAAAAGCAAAAACTCTCTAATCGAATTTAGAGATATTTTAATCTCCTCTTGTGCAATTTCCCTCAATATTTCTCTTGCCACATTGAATAAAAAGCATTTTGAAAGAATTAAAGATTTAAATATATTTGAGGTTTAGTATTTGGCGATGGGAAAATAAATTTGAAATATGATATAATTTTAGCAAAATAAAGGATATTAAATGCTTACTTCTAATCTTTTTACCAGAAGAGAACAAAATCAATGTGAAAATAAAAAAATATGTGATAAAAATAGCTTAAAAAAAATTGAAATAGAGAGCAATAGGGTATATCAAGAAGATTGTCTTGTTGGTATGAGAAAAATCAGAGATAAATCTATAGATATGATACTTTGTGATTTACCTTATGGAACAACTCAAAATAGATGGGATAGTGTTATTCCACTAGATAAACTTTGGAAAGAGTATAATAGAATTATAAAAGATAATGGTGCTATTGTTCTAACTTCACAAGGTATATTTACAGCAAAATTGATTTTAAGTAATGAAAAATATTTTAAATATAAAATTATTTGGGAAAAATCAAAATCTACAAATTTTCTGAATGCAAAAAAACAACCACTTCGTAAACATGAGGATATTTGTGTTTTCTATAAGAAACAGCCTACATATAATCCACAGATGGGAATAGGTAAAGCATATAATAAAGGTATTCGTAAAAATCAACTAACAGGAAGTTATGGAGAATTTAAACCGACAGAGGTAAAGAGTAATGGAGAGAGATACCCAAATGATATGGTCTATTTTAAAACAGCAGAGAGTGAGGGTAGAGTTTATCATCCTACACAAAAACCTGTAGAACTTGGAAGATATTTAATTAGAACATATACGAATGAAGGGGATACAGTTCTTGATAACACTTGTGGAAGTGGTAGTTTTTTAGTTTCTGCAATTTTAGAAAATCGTAATTTTATAGGATTTGAAAAAAATGAAAATGTAAATCTGTTTAAAAATAGAGAAGTTGACTATATAGAAGTTTGTGAACAACGAATAGAAGAGGCTTATAAAAAGATGGGCTATGATATGGAACTAAAAAAGGCTAGTGATGAGTAATACTGTCACATATAATGAGAGAAGTTGGGCAATTGATGTTATTAGTGAAATAAATATTTATCTAAAAATCAGAAGTTGGTATTTCAGAGGTGCTGGTGGTGAGAGTACAATTAAATATAACAAAAAAACTCTTTTTCCTGATGTTTTACTATTTAAAGACCAATCAAAAGATATAATCTTGCAAGGTTGGGAATTGAAAATGCCTGATACAAAAATAAATAATGCCGAGCTTATCAGTAATGCTATCAAAAAAGCAAAAATACTTCAAAGAGAGAGCTTTCTGTTATGGAATGTAACAAGTGCTGTTTTATATGTTAAAAATGGGGATGAGTTTGAAATTCTAAAATCATGGGATGATATACATATTCACTCTCGTAGTGAGGTTAAAGCAAATGAAAACTTATGGAAGGAACTCCTATTTCAGATACTTGGAGATTTAAACAGCTTCTTTGAATCAGGTAAGATAGAGGAGGTTACAAGCTCTAAAATTATCTCAATTGATGAAGTTATTAGTGTTGTTCTTGAAAATACCCTAAATGTAGCAGAAGAGATAAAGGTTAAAATTCGTAGTGATTTTAGATTAGAGGCTCAAATAAACAGGTGGTGGAGGTCTTCATATTTAGAATATGGTTACAAAAATATTAATACTACTCATAAATTACCAACTCTCTCAATGGTTGTTTTAACTGATTGGATTTTTAAAATTATTTTTGCACATATTTTAAAGAATCATTTTAATGAAGCTAAAAATATTGAAAATATTCAAAGTGATACAACTGTTAATGAAGCTTTAGATATAATAGTTTCTATTTCACAAAATTGTGACTTTTGGAATATTTTTAGTCCTAACCTTGCACAAGAGCATCTATCAGATGTGGCTTGGAATCAAATTATAGAGTTAAATCTATTTTTATCCAATATAAATTTGGAAGAGATTGATATTGAGATTTTACAACAACTACTACAGAGTGCTATTATCTCTGCTAAAAGAAAAGTTGCTGGACAGTTTTCAACACCTCAAAGATTGGCTGACCTACTTACAAGATTGACTATTGAGGATAAAACAAAAACTGTTCTTGACCCTTGTTGTGGAACAGGAACTATTATTAAAAAAGCCTATCAACTCAAAGAGGAGTATAAGTTAACACAAAATGAGATATTAGATACAATTTGGGCTTCTGATAAACACTTATTTCCTATTCAGCTATCTACTCTCTCTCTAGCTAAGCCAGAAAATTTTGGAAAGATTATAAATATTTTTACTAAAGATGTGATTGATTTACAAGAAGGTAGTAAAGAGGAGTTTAGAGACCCAAATAGTGGAGAGCTAGTAAAAAAAGCATTTCCACAAATTGATTATGTTGTCTCTAATTTACCTTTTATAAAGAGCAAAGATATGAAAATTTTGAATCCAAATATTGTAGATATTAATAGTTGGATTCAAGAGAAGATTGAGGAGAACTTAACACTAAGTGGCAAAAGTGATATATTTGTCTATATTCCTTTTTATTTGCATCAATTTTTATCTGATAATGGTAAAATAGGTCTGATTCTCTCAAATGCTTGGTTAGGTACTGAATATGGAGATATATTTTTAAATTTATTCCAAAAATTCTTTACTCTCAATTTCATAATTATTTCAGGAAAAGGTAAATGGTTTCAAAATGCTAATGTAGTAACAACTCTATTGATAGCAGATAAAAAAGAACCATCAACCCAATCAAACCCTAATTATCAAATATCTTTTTGCACACTAAACCAAAAACTTTCTGATATTGATAATATTAAAACTCTTAGTGAAGATATTATTTTAGAGAATCAAACAGATAATTTAACAATTAATAGCTATTCTACTATGGAAATAAAAAAACTTGAAGATATAGGTATCCCTTGGAGTGCATATTTTTCTAATTTATCTTGGATTTCTGTTGTTAATGATAAACTTATAAATGCAACTGAAATATTTCAGTTTACAAGAGGTGAACGAAGAGGTAAAAATGCTCTATTTTATCCTGCTTTAGGACACAATATCGAAAGAGAATATATTCATCCTTTACTTAAAAACTTAAGAGATACTAAAGGAGTTAATAGCATTCCAAATAGAGAAGCTTTTTGCTGTTCAAAAAGTATAGAAGAGTTAGAAGCTTTAAACCATAGAGGAGCAATTAATTGGATAAGGTCATTTGAAAATCAAACCAATAAAACTGCTATTCCTCTACCAATAGTATTAGCAAAAAAGGGTATGTATTGGTATGAGATGCAACCTAAAAAACAGGGTGATTTTGTTGCTAATGTAAATTTTGATAAAAGCCTCTTTATTGCGAAAGTCATTAATGATATCTTTATTGACCAAAGGTTGGTAGTATTCACTAAAAATGAAAAGTCCCAAAATATAGATGATGATTTACTACTAGCACTACTAAATAGCACTCTAAGTATGTTTTTAATTGAAAGTTTTGGTTTTGGAATAGGTGATGGAGCTTTAGATTTAAGGTCTAGTAAATTTAAACAAGATTTTAAAATTCTAAATCCAAACACTTTAAGTAATATAGAAAAAAATGAAATTATTGAAAAATTTAAACCTATCATAAATAGAGATAGATTACCTTTAAAAAAGGAACTTGAATCAGAGGATAGAATATTATTTGAGACTAGCCTAATGAAAATATTTGGTATTGAAGATTATTATGAACCTATAAAATCTTCCCTATTTCATCTATATAAAATTAGATTTGCAGTAAAGCATTAAAATTAAAAAAGGAAAAAGATGGATTATTTTGCGAAAAGGATTATTCCTTGTCTCGATGTCAAGAATGGGCGAGTTGTAAAGGGTGTGAATTTTGTGGGGCTTCGAGATGCTGGAGACCCTGTGGAGGTGGCGAAAAGATACAACGACGAGGGGGCGGATGAGATTACATTTTTGGATATTACCGCTAGTAGTGATAACCGTGATACGATAATTGATATTGTGGCGGATGTGGCGAAAGAGGTTTTTATACCCCTCACCGTTGGTGGTGGAATCCGAAAACTTGATGATATTTATGGACTTTTAAATGTGGGTTGTGATAAAGTTAGCATAAACTCAAGTGCGGTGAAAAATCCAGATTTTATAAATGAAGCCTCTAAGCGGTTTGGGTCTCAATGTATTGTGGTGGCGATTGATGTCAAAAAAACTGGCGATAGATGGAATGTTTATGTAAATGGTGGCAGAATTGACACGGGATTAGATGCGATTAAATGGACGGAAGAGGTGGTAAATCGGGGAGCGGGTGAAATTTTGCTCACAAGTATGGATAGTGACGGCACAAAAGCTGGATTTGCAAATGATATAACCTCAATAATTAGTAAAAAAGTTAATGTCCCCGTGATTGCAAGTGGCGGTGCGGGGACGATGGAGCATATCAAAGATACATTTTTAGCAGGTTCAGATGCTGCTCTGGCAGCTTCAATTTTTCACTTTAAGGAGATAGATATTATGGATTTAAAACGATACCTTCGAGATGAGGGGATAAGTGTAAGAATCTAAATAAAAATATGAAGCAAAATTATTGTATAATGAAAATTAGTAAAAAGTAGAGACAAATATTTAAAGGATAGATTATGAAAAGATTAGTTAGTTTATTTTTGGTGGCGAGTTCACTTAGTTTTGCAGGAAATTTTAAGGCGAATAGTGTAGTGTTGAGCAAAGATGGAATTTCAGGGATAGAAAGTTCCACAAGTTTTAAGCGGTTGACAATCAAAAGGCTTTTTCCAAAGCTCAAGGTGCAAAATTCCACAAAATCGATGGAGGGTGAATCGTATAAAATCATAAATGTTAAGCAGAAGAATACAACTCTTTTTAGCATTGAGGCGAGTACGAAAGATAGGTTTAAGGTGGGTGAGGTCACGATTTTTAGTACCGATGTAGATAATAAATTTGATTTTAAAATTGGCGATAAATACAAAAAAGTTTTGGGGCAGGTTCGACGACCAAAATGTTCACGAGGGGTCGAGGAGATGAGTGCAAGTGTGATTTGTACAGATAAATCGATGAAAAATTTCAGATTTGTTTTTGATGGTAAATTTGATGGACCTGATGATAAAATGCCTCCGAGAATGACTTTGCTGAATTTTAAACTTACTAAGATTATTTGGAATGCGGATAAGCATTAATTTTGAGCAAAAGCACCATATCAATTTGAAAATTATAGGAAAAATATGCTAGAGAGTGAAATTTATAAATTACTGACAAATAACGGTTTTAAGTTGCCTAAATATATTAGGTGTGAAGTGACTGATGTCCCCTACATCGATTTTTTCCCTGTGGCTTTAAAGGTGGAGAGTTCTAAGATTATCCATAAAAGCGATTTTGGGGCGGTTAAGGTCAATATAAGTAATAAGAAAAAGTTTATCAAGGCCAAGCAAGAGATTATTAAATCTATCTCTCAGAAAGATATTTTTTTAGATGAGGATGATTATTTTTTGGTTACTCAAATGGTTGAGGGATTTGAGCTTTTTGTGGGGGTTGTGGATGATGATATTTTTGGTAAAGTGATTATTTTTGGCAAAGGTGGAGTTTTTTTGGAGATGTATAAAGATATTTGCTACATTGACCTCTATGCGAAAAATGATGAGATTATAAAATCGATTAAAAGTTTAAAAATTTCAAAGCTTTTCAAGGGTTTTAGAAATTATAAATTTGATATAGCTGAGATTGTGCAGTTTATCCAGAAAGTTCAAGAATTTGTGATAAATAATCCGATGATAAAGGAGATGGATTTCAACCCCGTGATGCTGAATGAAGATGGATTAACGATTGTGGATTCTCGTATAAAATTTAGTAAAAATCAGAAAACTAAATTAGTGAGGACAAAGCGACCAGATTTTTTCAAAAATCAAAAAGTGGTGGTTGTGGGGGCTAGTGCAAATCCAAACAAAGTCGGCTATGCGATTATCCAAAACTCTCTTAAAAGCAGTTGTGAACTATTTTTTGTAAATTCAAAGGGTGGTGAACTTTTGGGCAAAAAAGTTTATAGCTCCATCTCGAAAATCAAGGGAGATATTGATACAGCGGTGCTAACGATTCCTGCTAAATTTGTTTTTGGAATTATTAAGGAGTTGATAGAAAAAAAGTTAAAAAATCTCATCATCATCTCAGCTGGATTTAAAGAGGTGGGGGATTTGAATAGTGAAAATAATTTAAAACTTTTGGCTCATAAACATAATTTTAACATCATCGGTCCTAACTGTTTGGGCTATTACAACTCCACGACAAACCTTAATCTGACCTTTGGAACATCAAATATCTACCAAGGCGACATCGCTTTTATCTCACAATCGGGAGCGGTGCTATCGGCTTTGATGGATAAAGCTTCCAAATTCAAAATCGGTTTTTCCCATATCATCTCTGCTGGAAATATGGTTGATATAAATTTTGCGGAGCTTATCAATATGCTAAACAATGAGGAGAGTTGCAAATATATCTGTATCTATGCCGAGGGAATTAGCGATGGCAAGAGATTTCTGGAAGCTTTGCGAAATACCAAAAAGCCCACCTATGTTTTCAAAACGGGCAAAAGTAGTCTATCTAAAAAGGTGGCATTTTCGCATACTGGGAATCTGAGTGGAAATTACAAAATGTTCAAGGGGCTTATCAAAAGTGTAGGCTCAAAGATTGAGGATAATATAGAAGCTTTGCTTTTTAATCCGATTATTGATTGCGATAATATTTTGATAATCACAAATGCTGGAGGTCCTGCTTCGATTTTGAGCGATTATATCATCGACAGGGGCAAAAAGATTTATCAGTTGACTTCTGAGGATATAGCCGAATTTGATAAAGTTTTGCCGTTTAATTGGCCAAAAGCAAATCCTATCGATATTATTGGCGATTCGCAGAGTGATAGGTACGAAAATAGCCTTAAAATTGCGAATAATCTGCCTGAAGTGGAGCTTATCTATCTCATTGTGACTCCTCAATTTATGACGGATAGTTTAAATATAGCTAAACTTTTGACCAAAAAATGGGATAAAAAAATAATTCCAATCTTTTTAGGTGGTGAACTTTTTGGAAAATCTATGAAATATTTAGAAAAAAACAAAATCATCTATTTCGATTCTCTGCAAGATGCTACCTCATTTTTGTAAATTTAGTAGGGTATGATTTTTTTATCAAAAATAAATATTAATGTAATCTAAATTAAGTAATCTCTAAGATTTATACCCCTATAAATATAGGGGTGGGTTTTATTTCTACAAAAATAGGGCTAATATAACAGCTATCTATGATAATAATTATTATTGAGCTGAGTGGGTTTGGGGTTTAAGTCCCCCAACGGAAATATTCTTTTTTTGGAATTTAATTTGAATTTAATGTTTTTTGGTGTAGAATTAGGTTTTTAAAATAAAATATTAATAGATTAACGGAGTGGAATCCGAAGTTTTGGCGACAAAAGATTCCACTCCAACAAAGCCGAAGCTGGGTGTAATTTTAGCTAAAAATAGTTAAAATTATGCTTACTTC
>JAOZPA010000111.1 GCA_029932985.1 Campylobacterales bacterium | reverse complement strand
GAAACTTCCTCTATTTATCTTTACCATCGCAGGGATTATATAAGAGCCTTTATCTTTTTTGGAAGAGCTAAAATCACTTCCTCCACCTTTTGCCTCTAGTGAAAATCTGAATAAACCGCTACTGCTTAGATTTATAGTGTAAATAGTCGTCTCATATCCCGATTTTGAAACTCGTATATCATACTTGCCTTTTTTTAGCTTCATCCCCTCATACCAACTTCCATACCCCTCAACCAGCATACTTGCCCCTGATGGAGTAGTTTGAAATGTAGGTGTATATATCGGCTCGGGGTCTGGAGGAGTAGTAATGTCTGGCAAAGTAAAATAAAAATTCCCTCTTATCGTTTGGTCATAGATGGCTGGAAATTGTTTACCCTCTGAAATATCATAAACATCTTCTCTAGCTTTTTTGAACACATCGGAGAGATTTAATCCCGATTGTTTCATATATTTTATGAGATACTTAGTGAATAATCCATTTTCACCCCTTCTTCCGTCACTTGCGGTTTTTCCTGCGGAGGTGGAGTAGGAGACAAAAAGTCCAATAGGCTCAACTTTTGCCAAACCGCCACTTCCAATTGATTTTTCAAATGGATTGCTTCTACAAGCATCTAAGATTACGATATTTAATCGGTTTTTAGCTTTTTGCATCTTTGAGGTGATTTGATTTAATGCCACTGCTTCATATTCTGCATCACTTTTATCCTCTAAATCGGCATTTGTTGGGATTAAATAGTTTTGACCATTTAACTCAATTCCGTGTCCTGAAAAGTAGAAAACTCCAACCCCTCCACCTCTAATTTTTCGATAAAAAGATTTTAAATGGTTTTTCATAGATTTTTTGGTCACATCTGTTTTATAAATAACCTCAAATCCTCTCTTTTTCAAAATATCCCTGATAGATTTTGCATCTCTAACTGTATTTCTAAGTGGTGGCAAATCCCCCAAATATGCTTTATTTCCAATCACCAATGCCACTCTTTTTTCAGACTTCATTTGCCTTATTATCTTTCTCTCATCTGCTTGTAAATTGGCGGTTGCCAAACACAAAACCATCACACTAATCCAAAACTTCATCTGCTCTCCTTTAATTTTGCAAAATTATATCATACTTTCACTAATGACTAGGTCGCTTTGCCAAATACTAACCCCCATTTGTCAAAAACTCATTTTTAAATAATTCCTTAATTTTTGTATTTAAGCCATTGGAGTTAAACATAATCAGTTCACGATAATATCTCTGCATTTTTTCATCTATCAAAATCGATTTTCCGCCATAAAGCACCATACCTGTGGTCACTACTTTTTGAATTAGCACAAACATCTCTATTCTCAGCTTATCCATCACTTCGCCGTCATTCGTGGATAAAAATTGCTCCTTGATATTTTCCAAATTCTGTTTGGCAGATTCTTTGACCTCCTCATCTCTCACCATCTCAATCGCTCCACAACCCACACCATAAAGTGCAAAATGGACAGTTTTCGAGATAGATTTAGCCTTGGTGTAATTGCCCATAATTTGAGAGGAGACAATATCTTCATCAGGCACAAAAAAATCATTCAGCTCAATATTCACCGTCGCCATACTATTACCCACAAAGCTTTCAGCCACCTCACCGACCATAAAATTTTGAGATTTATGAAAACTCGCCATCGCCTCATATTCACAACCATCATAGTGAAAACCGATAAGCAAAGTGTCGAAAATCTCATAGCCACTAGCCCACGAAAGAGTGCCTTTTAGTTGGTAACCCCCCTCACATTTGGTAGCCGAGACCACCGTAACTGGCGCTCGTAGATGGTTTATGGCGATACCACATTTTTTAGAAAAGTAGAGTTCTCTTTTGGCAAAATTATTCCCCGACATAATCGCATTTGCCGCTAAGATTTGAATAGCCAAAAATGCCAAACTTCCAGAATGTTTAGTCAAGGTGGAAAAAAGTATAAACTTGTAGTCATTGTGCAGTTTCATATCTATCTTATAGAGCGAAAAAATCTCTCTCTCAAAAAATATATCAAAAGCCTGTTTTAGCAATTTTGTATCACTATCTAATCTATGTAGAGGCAATTTCTCAATCTCTCTTATCGCATCATCGAGTTGTTTTTTGTATGTTTGTGGATTCATTTTTAACCTAAAATTTTAAATTTAAAAAGTTGTAAAGAAGTTTTACTATTTTTAGCAATCTTATCATAAAAATTTCAAATTTTTTCATTTGTTTTTTAATTTTATAGAAATTAAGATATATTGTGTGAAAAAGGGTAATTCAAGATTTTCTAGGTCGCGTTGCCAAACAAAAAGCCCTGAGTGGATTCAGGGTTTTAATCTAAAATGAGTTTTCAGGATTTGACAAAAATATATTTTTTGACTTTTCTCTTCTATCTTTTTTTTCAGGAGTCAACTCTTTTATCTCAATTTTCTGAGCTACATTTATGAGTATCGGATTATTTCCTATCAAAATCTGCACGATAGAAAGCAGCGGCACACTCACCACACTTCCCATATTATCCTCACCAAAACCCGCCTCAAACTGCAGAGTATTTTTGGTCAATTTCGCACTCTCAAATGTATAATTCGCCAACACAAAATAGGTAATCTCCGAAAACTGCTCCTTTAATTCACTCGGCAACTCAGGCTCAAACTTCAACTCCTCCACTTTCGCCAAAATCCCAAAATCCACACCCTCGCTCACCAGATAACTCAACATCTCATAAATCTCACGATTCATCAACTGACTAAACCTAATATTCAACAATCTTTTCATTTCACACCCCTATAAATTTTATCTCATCGCTATTCAAATAGCACAAATACCCAACCGCCTTTTTGCCAAACTCCTGCTCAACCGCCTCTTTATACTCCGCCACCTGCACCCGATACTCCATCGCCTCAGTCGCAGAAGTTTTATAATCAATTATAACAAAATAATCCTCTTTTTCGATGACTAAATCGATAATTTTTAACTGATTTTTATAAAAAATTGGCTGTTCCTTGTAGATATTTTTAGAATCGCCGTGAAGTGTTTGAAAAAACTTATTTTCTAGCAAATTCGTAACCCTCGCCTTGACATTTTCCAACTCTATCTCATTTAAATCTAAAGAATATCGATTTTTTGTAGTTCCAAAAGCCCCCTCCAAGGAATTTTTATCAAATTTGTACAACATCTGCAGTAGATAATGAGTTGCTAATCCAAAATTAATAGCTTTTTGTCCCCTCACCGATGGTTTCTTTTTTTCACTTTTTATCACTAAATCCACAAAATTTGGAGTTATAAACTCATCGGGATAATCAAAATTTTGTATCTCTATTTTTTGCTCTTTTTTGTAGCCAATCTCAATCTTCCCAAATTCACACTCCTCAAGATTTAAACTATCAAAAGCAGATTTGGTTTTTTTGACAATTATCAACGATTTAGCCGACCTCGTAAAAGCCACATATTGGGCATTGAGATTATCCTCATAGCTCAAAATATCCTCTTTATCCAAAACTCTTTTATAATCCTCATCAAAAAATTTCCGATTTGGTTCTCGTTTATAAAGTTTTTTTAACTCAATCTCATCATAATCATACAAAATTGTGGCATTATTTGCCATTCCCCGACCCAATCTATCGGCAACTATTACATGGTCAAACTCCAAACCTTTAGATTTATGAATGGTTAAAATTTTTACCCCATCACTTTGCTTTTTTTCCACCGTTTCACTAATTTTTTCATACTTAAACAAAAACTCTTCAATATCTCGGTATTCAAAAACAAGCTCAATAAACTTTAGCACACTTGTATCAATCTTGAAATTAAAAGTTATGATAATTTGATTTACCAATTGCGAAAATGAACTTTTTTCTAGTGAAAACTCATCACTATCTAAGTCCATTGCCCACTCTTGCCCAATCGTTGCCAAAAATCCCGCTTTATAAATATCCTGACGAAAATATAGGTATTTTAAAAACAAAATTATAGATTTCACCACTTTATCATTTATAAGCAATGCTGATGTTTCGGTGGTAACTCTGATATTTAGAGTCTTGATAATCGCCTCCTCAATCACCGCTGAATCATTATTTGTATGGGTTAAAATAGTGATAGTGTTTGGCAAAAGACCCATATCAATAAGATTTTTAATCTGTGAAACCGCCTCTGTAACGATTTCATCATTTTGTGTCACACATATATAACCACGATTTTTTAAATCTATCGAAATTTGAGGCTCGTAACCCTTGATTTTTTTTTCAAAAATTTTATTTACATAATCTACCACTTTTTTACGACTTCTGAAATTGTAGTTTAATGATTGTTTCTCAATATGGAAAGTTTGGTGAAAATAATCAAAAAGTTCCTTAGCCCCTCCACGAAAACGGTAGATAGATTGCTTTTTGTCCCCCACAAAAAAGATGCTGTAAAATTTACCATTTTGGATAGCATTATCGATATGGTGAAAAAAAGGCTCAAGGATTTTGTATTGAATCACACTTGTGTCTTGAAATTCATCGAGCAAAATATGTTTAATATCGGTATCAAGTCGAAAAAATAGAAAATCTTTGGGGGTTGTAGAGACGATTTTGTGAACCAAATTTGTAACATCATTGAATGCTACCTGATTTGATTTTTGGTTATGAAAATGGTTTGAGTATTTGTAAATTTTATAAAGCTTAAAAAGATTGTAAAAAAATCGCTTTTCATAATCTAAGATGTAGAGTTGCAACTGCTTTTTTATCTCTAAAAACAGCTCTTCACGAAACTCATTGCTATATTTTTTCATATAACTATGAGCGATTAAACTATCTCTTGTTATCCACGAAGATTTTTGAAGCTCCATAATATTATTAACTTTTCTAAATAAATCTTTTGCTCGTTTTGGGACACTCTCATCTGTCAAAATATTTGCCTGTAACTCCCAAAAAAGATTCATAGTTTGAGTATCATCAAAATTAGAAAACTGTGTTTGGAGATTTGTAATCTCTGCATCTTTCTCATAAAGATTATAAAAAAATCCAAAAATAAGTTCTAGCTTTTTATTTTCAAAAATCGAAAGATGGGTTAATTGTTCATAATTTTTTTTCTCAATACAATTTTGCAAAAATGTTTTATAGATATTTTCATCAATCCCAAACTCTATCTTAAAATCACTCATCAATCCAACTTCAAAGACAAATTGTCTTAAAATCAGATTCAAAAAACTATCAATTGTAGAGATATGGATTTGGGATTTGACAAAATTGGTTAAGATTTCATCCCGTTTATCCAAAATTTCCTCAACTAAAAGCCCAGAATTTTTAGAAATTTCATTTAATTCATTTTTTCTCGATTCTAAATGCAACTCTTTTATAGTTGTAAAGATACGAACTTTCATCTCATTTGCTGCTTTATTGGTAAAAGTCAAAGCCAAGATTTCCTTAGGGTTTGCTTTTAAAAATAGTAGTGTCAAGTATCGCACCACCAAAGCAAAAGTTTTCCCACTTCCAGCACTCGCTTCTAGTGCTAATTTGTTACAAAATTTATTCAAAATTTACTCCCATTTTTTATATTAGAATTTTACCATAAAAATTAAAAAAATAGGATAAAATGAATTTTTTATTATCACTAAAGCCCATACCTTAGGGCTTTTTTAAATTATTTTTTTAGTAAAAATATTTATTGCATTGATAGGATTTTTTTTGTATAATTTCAACCATAGAGGGAGGGGGTAATTACAAGCCCCCAAATTCATACCACTTCATCTCCTCTAATTAATCATCAAATCATCTTTATAACTTATATTTTTAGAATACAGATAGGCTCGTATCTTATTTGGAATTTTAGAGATTCGGCAATTTTCTTTAAATTTTTTTGGCATAGTTTGTTTTATATAGGGAGCGATGAATATTTTATTTTCAAAAAAACAGATTGCTATTTTTGCCCCAACCACACAATCTTTGGTTTTTAAAATCTCTTTTTTTTGAGCTAAACTTAAAAGCATTCCCAGTTTTTTTACAACTTTATCAATTATTCTCATATTTTCATTATCGCTTCTGCCCTGTTTGAGGAGATAAAAATCATCTTGCTTAAATAAGATTTCAATATTTAAAAGCTCTTGTGAGTCAACCTCCAGATAATTAAAAGTTTTGATAACACCTTTTTGGTAGGATTTTATAAATTCATTTGAAAACTTTTCTCTAAAAATATTTCTGCTATATTTTGCCTCAAAATTACTCTCATCTACAAAATATTTGAGACTATTTTTTTCCAAATAATCCAATAACTCCTCCTTTGTATGGTCGATGAGGGGGCGAAATAATTCATAATTTTCTCTCTTTGTCCTCTCTTTAAATCCCAAAAGTTCAACCACTCCAGCCCCACGACTAAACTGCATCAAAAACCACTCAAACTTATCATTAAGTTGGTGAGCGGTGAGTAGATTTTGATAATTATGAGTAGCGATAATCTGCTCAAAAAATTCATATCGTATATCTCTTGCATTTTTTTCAAAATTTCCATCTTCTAGCACAACATTTTTGATAAAAATCTTTTTTTTATGTCGCGTTGCCAAATACTGGGCATAATCTATCTCATCTTTCGACTGCTCCCTTTTATTGTAATTGACAATCGCAATATCAAAATCTATTTTTGAATTTAAAAGCAAAAAAAATAGAGCGGTTGAATCAACTCCAGCTGAAAATGCCAAAAGATTTTTACCATTTTTTAAATAATCTATCTGATTTTGTTTTATCATCATAGTTCCCTTTTAGACTCATTAAGTACATGAATAGCATATCAAAACTTAACTTAAATTTTAGATTAAAATATAATAATTTTGCAGATGATAATAATATTTATAGTATAATGAAATAAAAATAGGGAAGAGAGGAGAGCTAAAAATTTGAATAAACTAAATCATATCGCAATTATTATGGATGGAAATGGCAGATGGGCGACGAAACAGGGGTTGATACGGGTGAAAGGTCACGAAGAGGGGAGCAAACGGGTGAGAGAGATTACGAAATATTGCTCGACGGTGGGGGTAAAGTTTTTGACTTTGTATGCTTTTAGCACGGAGAATTGGAAGCGACCGAAGATGGAGGTGGATTTTTTGATGAGGCTTTTGGATAGGTGGTTGGAGAAAGAGTTAGATACATTTTTGGAGAATAATATACGATTTAAGACGATTGGGGATTTGTCTAAATTTTCAAAGAAACTGCAAAAAAGAATTCAAAAGACGAAGGAGGCTACACAAAATGCTACGGGGCTGACACAGGTTTTGGCGATAAATTATGGGAGCAAAGATGAGATAATTCGAGCTATCAAAAAAGCAACAGAACAAAAAATAGAGCTGAGTGAAGATAATTTTAATAATTTTTTAGATACTTATGAGATTCCAGATGTAGATTTGGTGATTCGTACAGGTGGTGAGAAACGGCTATCAAATTTTTTACTTTGGCAATCGGCTTATGCGGAGCTTTGTTTTATTGATACTCTTTGGCCAGATTTTAATGAAAGTGAACTTAAAAATATTATTGATGATTTTTATAAAGTTCAAAGACGATTTGGTGGAGTTTAGTCTAAAAATTTGCTAGAAGATTAAAAGTAAGAGGATTTTCATCCCCTGTCCCTATGTTTGAAATTATAGCAAAATGTTTTATGAAGCAAAGTAAATTTACAGACTAAATATCAAAATTAAAAAAGCCCTAAGAGTTGGGCTTTATCAAAATTATTTGCTAGAATATGGAAGAAAAAAATAAGTAATAAAAGAGGATTTTATGGAAGAGCTAGATGAAGATATAGGAAATTTTATTTGGAATAATATTGGAACACTTGATAATTTTTTTCCATCTAAAGTTTATCAAAAATTATTATCATTAAAACAAGAAAATGAAAAATCAAATTTTATAGATGATTTAGAGTTAATATTTGATATGAATAATGAAATATTAGAAAA
>JAOZPA010000110.1 GCA_029932985.1 Campylobacterales bacterium | reverse complement strand
TTGCCAAATGAAGAGGTGAAAATGTCTCTAAATGATTATATCATCGATGCCCTCACCAAACAAACAACTGAAAAATTAAGATACCAAGATGATATTTATGATGCCCTTGAAGAGGTAGATTTTGAGAAATTAAAACTTGTATTTGTCTCTATGTTTGCCTCGATTCCACACGACAACTACCGTAAAAATAAAATTGCAAAATATGAGGGATTTTATGCAAGTGTGATTTATATTTATCTGCAAAGTTTGGGTTTAGAGATAATCGGTGAAGATGTCACAAACAAAGGCAACATCGATTTGACAGTAAAATTAGATAATCTCATCTAAATCATAGAGTTCAAAATGGGAATTCAAAATGCCCTTGCTCAAATAAAAAGTAAAAATTATCACCAAAAATACCTAAACGAAAATAAAAATATATATCTACTAGGAATTAATTTTGATGAAAATGAGAGAAATATCTCCAAATTCGAGTGGGAAAAAATCTAATAGCTAATTAAAAAATGAAAAATTACTTTATGAAATTTCAAACATTTAAATTTCTGTTTGGGGACTGAAGTATGAGAATTTACCACAATAGGTTTTAAAATATGAGAAAAATAATTATTTTTTTTACTGTAACTGTTTTGTTATTTTGTGTGCTATTTTATCTGTTTGATAGGAATTCGCCCATAGAATCTGTTTTGAATCAGAAAGACAAAGCAAAAATTATTTATGATAAAAATCAAAAAATTATGCGGATGTTGCTTTCAAATGATGGGTATTGGCGGTTTGAGGTGAGTGGTGAGGAGATTCCGCTTTTTTTAAAAAATTCGATTATTGCATTTGAGGATAGATATTTTTATTATCATTTTGGGATAAATCCGTTTTCGATTATTCGGGCGGTGGTTTTTAATTTGCAAAATAGGCGGAGGATTGGGGCTTCGACAATTACTATGCAGGTGGCTCGGATGTTGCAACGGAAAGAGCGAACATATTTTTCTAAATTTATTGAGATTTTGAGGGCGATTCAGCTAGAGATTCATTTTAGCAAAGATGAAATTTTGACACTCTATTTCAATCTCGCTCCCTATGGTGGAAATATCGAGGGGGTTCGGGCGGCGGCATATTTTTATTTCAATAAACGGCTTCAAAATCTTTCTATTTCTGAGATGGCGATTTTGACCACAATCCCCAAAAATCCAAACCTAAATCGTCCAGATAAGCAGAGGGATTTAAAAAAGAAGAGAGATAATGTTTTGCTTAGTTTGAGGAAACAAAATGTGATAGATAATAGTCAATATCAACGAGCTTTACGGGAAAATATCTCATCAAAAAAACACCCAGCTATCTATAATGTGCAACATTTTACAAATCTTAACTATTTTAAAAAGCAGAAAAAAACAGATATTACCACCACGATTGATTTGGAGTTGCAACTTTTTGTGCAAAAACTGCTAAATCAAGAGATTTCAAAATATCCTCTCATCAAAAATAGTTCAGCGGTGGTGATAAATAATAGTGATAATTCGATTCTGGCTTATGTGGGGTCGAATAATTTTTTTGATAAAATCAATGGGGGTCAAAATAATGGTGTGCAGATGATTCGCTCCCCTGGTTCAACTCTCAAACCTTTCATCTATGCCTTGAGTTTTGATGAGGGGCTGATTACTCCCAAAAAACGCCTTCTCGATATTCCGCTGAATTTCGCAGGTTATGTGCCTCAAAATTACGATAAATTTTACCGTGGGCTGATTGATAGCAGTGAAGCTTTGAAGCAATCGCTAAATAGTGTGGTGATTGATATGAATAACAATCTGGCTCAAAATTCGCTCTATGAACTTTTGATAAAATCGCAAATTAACTCGCTCGATAAGGACAAAGAGTATTATGGTTTGTCGATTGCTCTTGGCGGTGTGGGAATTTCGCTTTTTGATTTGGTGAGGCTTTATACTGCTTTTGCACACTCAGGCTATCTAATGAATCTGAAATTTATCAAAAATATCAATAATACTCAATCAATTAAACTTTTTTCCCATAAATCAGCTTTTGTGGTTTCTGAAATTTTGGCAGATGGATATAGAAAAGAGTTATCTCTATTTTGGGATTCAGCAAAAAAAGCAAAAAAAATTGCTTTCAAAACTGGAACTTCTGCCGATAATCGAGACCTTTTTACAATCGGTTACACCAAAAATTATACGGTGGGAATCTGGATGGGAAATTTTGACTCAACACCCACAAGCAAAAGTTTTACTGGAATTTCGACGGCAAGTCTCGCTCTATTTGGAGTTTTTAACTATCTATCCAAAAAAGATGAGCTAAAATGGTTTAAAAAACCTGATGATTTAAAGCAAACTTTGCAATGTTTGGAGTATGTGAATTTGCCAAATTGTAAAAAGCAAGAGTTGGATTATCTGATAGCCAAAAAATCAAAATGTTTCAATCTCGACCCAATAAAAATAAATTATCTCTTAAAAGAGGGGGTGATAGATGATATTTCACAACTCCAAAATAGTAGTTGCTATTTTAAGATTTCTCAAAAAAAACCAAAAATCCTAACCCCACAAAACAGGTCAACTCTCCATAGCTCCACAAAAGTCCCCATCGAATATCAAAAAATTAAGATAGAGTGCTTTAGTTACAAAAAAGATAAAACCATATACTTACATATTAATAGGAAACAAACTTATACCCTAAAATCCAATGAAGAGATTTTTATAAATTTAAAAATGGGCAAAAACTCTATCATCTGTATGGATTCTAATGGAGATATGGATAGGGTTGAAATGACAGTGGATTAACAACCCCTCACCGATGATTTGTTTTGAATTAAAGATTTTAGAGATAATCTATTTGGTCTTTTTGACCAGCTTTTGAGAAGCCTTTAAGTCGCAATCGGCAACTATCGCACACCCCACAAGCTTTCAGGCTATTTTGGTAGCAACTCCAAGTTAGCTCTAGTGGCACTTGATATTCCATCGCTTTTTTGACGATGTCCTCTTTTTTCAAAGTGACTAAAGGTGTGATAATTTTTATTTTCGTTTGGGGTTTTGTACCTAAATTTATGGTTTGAGCAATGGAATCAATAAACTCTTCACGGCAATCTGGATAACCGCTACTATCCTCCTCGACCACACCAATATAGATAGCTTCAGCATCTTCTTGCTCGGCAATTGCCCCTGCAATTGATAAAAATATACCATTTCGGTAGGGGACATAAGTATTGGGAATCCCCTCCTCAATTCCCGTAGTTTGCACGGCAGTTTTTTTGTCAATTAGAGAAAGACCACTCATATTTTTGAAAAAGTCAAGATTTAATTCAATCTGTTTTATCGCTTGAATCTTTTTAGATATGTCATAGAAAGCTTTTAATTCTCGCTTTTGGGTTTTTTGGTCGTAGTTGAAATGCAAAGTTATCACCTCGTAGCCCTTATTTTTGGCGATATAGGCACACAGGGAGCTGTCCATTCCACCGCTCAAAATCACGACCGCTTTTTTCAAATTTTTACCTTAGACATCATCAATCTCTTTCACATAAGAGCCTAAAAATTTAATCTCATTTTTGTATTTTTTTAGAATTTTTTGTACATTTTTATCTTTTTGGTGAGCATTAAAATCTATAAAAAACATCGATACACCCTTTTGGATATGAGATTTTATTTTTGTTAGATTTATATTTGCTTTTTCAAAATCATTCAAAAATTTCACTAATGCCCCTGGTTTATTTGGCAGATTTACTAAAATCGTACTTTTATCATTGCCACTTTGACCATTTTCAAAATCACTAATAATCAAAAATCTCGTCCGATTATTTCCAATATCCTCTATATTTTTGAACATCACAGGGATATTATACATTTTTGCCGCAATATGGGAGCAAATCGCTGCTGTATTCTTATTATTCTTGCTGAGAATCGCCGCCTTTGCAGTTGACTCGACAGGAATCAATTCACATCTATCATAGAGATTGTGGTCATCTAAAAAAGTTTTACACTGCTCAAAAGCTATATCTTTGGAGTAGATTATCTTTAAATCCTCCAGCTTCTGCACGGTTGAGACAAATGAGTGGTGAATATCCAATGCTACTTCTGCCACGATTTTTAAATCATATTGGATAAATGAACTCAAGGTATCACCCACTATTCCGCTAGAACTATTTTCTATCGGAACAACTCCAAATTTTGCTCTTTTGGTGGCTACCTCTTTGAAAACAGAGGGGATACTGCCCAAGGCGATATATTCGCTCATCGAGCCAAAACGACTCTCCGCTGCTTGTTCGGTGAAACTTCCACGAGGCCCGAGATGTGCAACTTTTTCAGGTAATTCTAAGTTTCTTGAAACTGCAAAAATCTCCAAAAAAATCGCCTCAATCGCCTCTTGATTCATCAGCCCCTCACTATTTTTGCAAAGACGACTAATTATCTCTTTTTCCCTTTCAGGTCGATAGATAGCCCCTCCACTTCTGTTTTTGAACTCACCCACTTTTTTGACAATTTCCATTCTGCGATTCAAAAGCCCCAAAAGTTGGTCATCCAAACTATCAATTTCCACTCTAAGTTTATTTAACGGCATAGTTTCTCCTTTTCTTTGCATAATTATATCATAAATTTATATCTAAAAAATATAAATTTATGAATAAAATTGATAGATTTTTAAAAGGCTATAAGGTGGTAAGAGAGAATGGCGATGAGGAGAAAGGCAATAAGTAGAAATCATCTTAAATATTACTTAATGCCTTAATCATTGCCTTTTTGAGTGAGTTAAATCGCTTTTAGTGTTTTTAGTAGTAATTTTATATCGCCAAAAAAGCTAATATTATTGATATAAAGTTGATAGAGTTTAATTTTTTCAGGCAAAATAATATCAACATAAGCCTTCTCTTTGTCTGGATATTGTTGCATAATTGTCTCTTCATCCAAAAATGCCAAACCAGCATTGTCCGTAAGCCCAGGGCGAACAGTCAAAATCTCCTCATACTCCTTTTTCTTGACCTCTACAAATTTCATAACTTCAGGACGAGGACCTACCAAACTCATATCGCCTTTGAGAATATTGATAAATTGTGGCAACTCATCGAGCTTTGTCTTTCTCAAAAACCTACCAACTTTTGTAATTCTTGGGTCATCACAACTTGTAACCATCGGTCCATTTTTTTCCGCATCTATCACCATTGACCTAAATTTATAGATATTAAACTCTTTAAAATTTCTGCCAACTCTTTTTTGACAATAAAACATCGGACCTCTTGAACCCAATTTAATACACACCATAATAAAAAGAATTATTGGCAATACCAAAATCCCCCCTAATGAAGTGGCGACAATATCAAATGTCCTTTTTTCAAATTCCCTATACATTTTAAACCCCTATTATTTTTGCATTTTTAGTCTGCATTTTGTCACAAATTTTACACCCCTATAATTTTTGTAACTTTTCCTATCACATAATCTATCTCTTTATTTGTCATATCTGGATAGATTGGAAGTGACAGCGACCTCTTAAAAACTCTATTTGCGACCCCATAATCACTATTTTTATAGCCATATCTTTTTTTATAATAGCTATGTTTATGAATTGGTATAAAATGAACACTCGTGCCAATCCCACAGTCCCTCAACCGCTCGATTATCTCATCTCGATTTTTCACTTTTATCACAAATAGATGCCACGAACTCTCTCTGTCATCTTTGACCACTGGCAAAATAATATTTTTATTCTTCTTAAAAGCTTTCATATATTTTTTTGCTATCTTGACCCGTTTTTTTCTTAACTTATCCTGTTTCTTTAACTGCACCAACCCAATTGCCGAATTTATATCGGTTGTATTATATTTATTTCCATTATCTACAATATCATAATGCCAAGGCTTACTCGTACTATGCCTATCCCAAGCATCACGGCTAATTCCATGCAATCTATTTATCCTCATATTTTTGGCATATTTACGATTATTTGTTGTCGCCATTCCACCCTCACCCGTACTCAAAGTTTTAGTGGCATAAAAACTAAAACAGGTCACATCACTTTTCTCTAAACTTCCAACCATTTGACCCTTATAGGTGCTAGGAATTGCGTGAGCTGCATCCTCAATAACCCTCAAATCATACTTTTTGGCGATCTCATAAATCTCATCCATATCACACGGAAGCCCTGCAAAATGTACAGGAATAATCGCCCGAGTTTTCGCCGTTATCAACTCCTCAATCCTACTCACATCGATATTATGAGAATCTTCCTCCACCTCACAAAGCACGGGAATTGCATCGAAATAGGTTACAACCTCCGCCGTAGCTACAAATGTATTAGTCGGCAAAATCACCTCATCGCCCCTCTTAATTCCGATAACTTTTAAAGCCAAATGTAAAGCAGATGTAGCACTATTTAGACTCACCGCTTCCCTACTTTTGACAAACTTCTTAAATTTTTCCTCAAACTTTACCGTCTCTGGACCCATCGTCAACCAGCCAGATTTGATAGCCCTAACTGCTGATTTTATCTCCTCTTTGGTCGTGTGTGTTTTGTGAAAAGTGACTTTCATTTTGATTTCCTAACGTATTATTTCTCTCCCTGATTGACACTATACAGAATCTAAGCTTAAATCCCAATCTCTTAGTAGATTTATTTTTTAAGTTAAACTTGATTTTAAGAGAGTGGATAAACCTTTTTAGTTACTAAAATAGATTAATTTTTTTATGTTTTTTAATGAAAAGTAAATGAAAATGGGGGATTATTGCTGGGTAAAAGTACCCAATCAATTTATCGATTATTAAAATTTGTGATATTCTCTATAATCTTTACCACTAATCGCTCTCTAGCTTCTTTACTTGCCCAAGCGATATGAGGAGTTATGAAGAGTCTATTTTGATTTTTGACACTTAAATATGGAGAATTTTTGGGGATTGGCTCACTAGAAATCACATCAGTTCCCACATAGATATTTTGATTGTCGATGGCATCTCCTAAATCCTCCTCATTTATAATTCCACCTCGACCCATATTGATTAAAATAGTTTCATCTTTGAGTAATGGCAAATTATTTTTGTCTAGCAGATTTAAAGTTTGAGCATTTAAAGGGCAATGGATAGAGATTATATCTGACTCTTTCAAAAGTGTTTCCAAATCTACATTTTTGTAATCTGTATTTTTATTTTTGCCACTTGTGGAATAATAAACCACCTCTGCACCAAAAGTTTGGGCAATCTGTGCCACTTTTTTTCCTATCTCACCAAGACCAATAATTCCCCATTTTTTAGAGGCTATCTCACTAAACGGCTCTCCTAAATGGGTGAAAATATCGCTACTACTCCAACTATTTTTTGAATACTCATCAAAATATCTTAACTTATTTAACAGATAAAAAAGATGAGAAAATGTGAGCTGAACCACTGAATTCGTAGAATACCCTGCTACATTTTTGACAACAATATTTTGCTCTTTGGCATATTCTAAATCTATATTATTCATCCCCGTCGCTGCCACACATATCAATTTTATCTGTGAATTTTCCATAATCTCTCTGTCTATCACCACTTTATTTGTGATAACCACCTCCGCACCCTTCACTCTATCCAAAGTTTGCTCTTTTGAAGTAGTTTGATATGAGATAAACTCCCCACAACTCTTAAACTTATCCAAAGAGATGTCATCTCCTAATGTTTTAGCATCCAATAATACAATGTTCATAAAATTCCTTAAATTTTTTTGTGAAATTATACTTATGAAAAAATTAAAATATACTGAAAAAAACAATTTTTAATAATTTAAATTTGGATTAACAACCCCCAACGGAAATTTTTGGTTCTCCTGTTTCTTCTGTAAACATATTAAAACACAAATAATACCTATTCTTAGGGCTTAATAGTATATTCTAAAAAGCCATATTGAGGCAAAATTAAGCACTAACAGATAAAGAAAATCGGCTCTGTAATCGCTTATATGAGCCAAAGTCTTCCAAAAAATATT
>JAOZPA010000023.1:7019-25569 GCA_029932985.1 Campylobacterales bacterium | reverse complement strand
TGAGTATATTTGTGATTTTTAAAAACATTATAAACCTCTCTTGCTTTTAAAAACTGATTCTACTCCTATTGTTGTTAAATATTACTTAAATATAAATTTTATTAATTTGTATATTTTTGAGGTTTAGTATTTGGCAATCAAGGATATTAATTTAGTGCGATAAAATCGCACCCTACAATTTCCGTTTGGGGACTTAAACCTTTTATGCTATAATATTCAAAAAATAATTGGGAGGAGATTATGTTAGAAAAAGGGATATTACCAATAGGGACAAGTGATTTTAGAGAATTACGAAGAGATGGAAGTTATTATATTGATAAAAGTTTTGCAATAGAGGAGTTGATGAAAAATAATACAAGAGTTTATCTGTTGCCAAGACCTCGAAGATTTGGAAAAACTTTATTACAAAGCACTTTTAGATATTTTTTTGAGAAAGAGGAGAAGGATAATGAGTGGCTTTTTGAGGATTTAGTGATTTATAAAACTGATATCTTTAAGAAGCATTTTGCAAAATATCCTGTAATTTATTTGACTTTTAAAGATGTCAAAGAGGCAAATATTGAGATGGCTTTGGAGAAGATTTTTGATTTAATATTAGATGAATTTTCAAGGCATGAAAAGAGTATAAAAAATCATATTGATAAATTGGATATGATGGAAAAGATTAGATATAAAAGGATAATAAGTTTAAAAGCAACAGGGAGCGATTATGAAAGTTCATTAAAACTTTTATCAAAATTACTATATTTAGCTTATGATAGCCAAGTTATATTTTTATTAGATGAATATGATACACCGATTCAAACGGCTTTTTTTGAGGGATATTATGACAAAATGATTAAATTTTTTAAACCATTTTTGGGTGGAGTTTTGAAAGATAATGATAAATATTTGAAAAAAGCGGTGCTTACAGGGATTTTGCGGGTGAGTGGGGAATCGATGTTTAGTGATGTTAATAATCTCCGAAACTGCACAATTTTAAATAAAATGTTTTCCACCTCTTGTGGATTTACACTTACTGAAACTAAAAATATGTTAAAAGATTTTGGATTAGAGGCTAAAAGTGATGAAATTATAAATTGGTATAATGGATATAATTTTGCAGGAAATACTATTTTAAACCCGTGGTCTTTGATACATTATGTAGCAAATGAGGAGTTTATACCATATTGGGCAAATACGAGTAGCAATAGTTTGATTAGGACAATGGTTGAAAATTCAGAGACTCTAAGAGGAGATTTGGAAATTTTATTAAATGGTGGTTTTGTCACTCAATCAATTAATTCAAATATTACATTTGAAAATAGAAATTTCTTTTTTAATGATGAAATACTTTACTCATTTCTATTTTTTAGTGGTTATCTCAAATGTAAAGAGGAAAAACTAGAAAAATACACAAATGAATGTAGTTTAAAAATTGTAAATGTAGAGTGCCATTATATTTTTAGAAATATTTTAAAAGAGTGGGTAAATGGAAGTTTTTCAAATCGAAAAGTTGAGAAGATGTTGAAATCTTTAATTAATGTAGATTTAGAAACTTTTGAAATTATTTTTGCTGAATTTGTAAGAGATACTTTATCATTTTATGATACTGCAAAAACCCCTGAAAATGTATATCACTCTTTTCTTTTAGGACTTTTAGTTCATTTAAATGACTATGAAATTGATTCAAACCCAGAAGCTGGATATGGACGACTAGATATTATGATTTTGCACAAAACCGACAAAAAAAAACCCGCAATTATCATTGAATTAAAAACAATCAATGAATATAAAAATGAGACTAAAGAGAAAGCCCTAGAAAATGCAGTCAAACAGATAAAAGAGAAAGAATATATCGCACTTGCCAAAAAACGAGGTTATAATAATATCACCGCTTTTGGTTTGGTATTTGAGGGAAAAAGAGTTTGGATTAAAGAGGTTCTTTAAGTAGTTGAAATTTGGTGTGGGACTCCCACCTATAATGATGGGAGAGGATTATTTAGATTATTTATCTAAATCGTAAGTTAATTTTTTTGTGATTTCGCTAAATTTCACAATTTTTTTACCCCTATGGTCACCTTTGAAACTTTTTGCATCAGCTTCATTGATAAATGGAATTAATTCATTTCCCATAGGCCCTAAGATGTCGCTTCCGATTACATAGAAAGCTTTTTCGCCATCGATTGCTTTTTGAGAATAGTAGTCAGTTACAGAGATTTTGCCAAAGTTCTTTTTCATTCCTTTGAATTTATCTCCCCATTTTGCAGGTTCAAAATAGAATTTCATCAAATCTTTTACACCATCAAAACTGAAGTGATGTTTGCCTTTAATCTCAATTTGAGCAGCCCATCGTGGATATTTATATACAAACATTCCGCAAACTGGACATTTTTCATCTTTTGCAACTTTGACAGTAGCGATATTTGCTCGGTCGCCAAATCGTTTAACTTCCCACAAGTATAAAGAAACTGCTTGGAATTTTTTTGGACTTTTCAAATCACCACAAAGTTTTCTAGCTTTTATATCAGCTTTCAACTCATTAATTTCATTGTAAGTAGTTGGGTCAATTTTTTTGTCACACATCTTTTCAAAGATTTTTTTACCCATTGGATAAACTTTTTTCTGCTTCTTTTTGTTACCCATTGCTATATCTTTTTTTAGCGATTCCTTAGCAGATTTCAAAACAGCTTTGAAATCAACTACCTCACCACCCATCTTTTTAGCAAAAGCTTCAGCATCACTTTTTTTAGCAAAAGCCAACTTGCTAACTTTTGTCATCGTACCCATAACTTTACTGCCCATTACATAGAAAGCTTTGTTTGCATCGATCAACTTTTCAGTAGTTAAATCCACAACTTTCACACCCTTAAGGTCGATTTTGTACTCTTCCATATCCACAAGCAAACATCTAACAGAGCAATATTGTCTATCTTTTCCATTATCCGTAAGTTTTGAAGCGTGAGAAGTTTTGTAGAAAATTTTCAAATTCATACCACAAATTGGACACCACATTTTGCTTTTGCCCTTTTGGGTAAGCTCAGGAGTGCTACTCGCTACTTTTGAGAAATTATCTCCACTAAAACCCAATGTTGCAGAAATTAGCAACCCAAAAAACACAATCAAAATATTTTTGATTTTCATATTATCTTCCTTAATAAATAAGATTTGACAGTGTATCAAATTAAAATTTAAAATAATATAAGGTGTTGCACTATTTTTTGTGAATTTTTTGAAAAAAAAGCGATTACATATTGACAATTAAGTAAAGTTCTATTATAATGACAACTGAATCTGGGTGGTTCGACAACCATTGAACGGGGTGTCCGACAATCACATATTTCAAGAGTTAAGTATAGTTTTTGTGTGTCGATATTTTTGTTTGAGCCTATTAAATTTAGGTGAGAATCTGTCGCCTAATGAAATTATCACTCTTATTTTTTTTGGGTTAATTAGGAGCACTGTCCTTCTTTAGTAACGGCCACCTGGATTTTGAGAAATATAAAGCTGCTTAAGTTTTACTTTTTCTCTCTCTTCATATAAATTTAAAGGCAGAAATCATAATGAACATTTTAATTATTGGAAGTGGCGGTAGGGAATATTCTATCGGTTTGGCATTGAGTAAAGATGACAAAGTTAGTAATATCTATTTTGCAACAGGAAATGGAGCAACGGAAGAGTTTGCTACAAATATAGATATTAGTGATTTTAATAAACTTGCCGATTTTGCAAAAACAAATAGCATAGATTTGACAATCGTAGGTCCTGAAGCTCCACTTGTTGATGGAATTGTGGACCTGTTTCAATCTCAAAATTTAAATATTTTTGGTCCCTCCAAAATGGCTTCTCGGCTTGAGGGTTCAAAAGCTTATATGAAAAATTTTCTAAAAAATTATAATATCCCAACTGCTTCCTATATTGAAAGTGATAACCAAAAAGAGCTTTTTGCATTTATTGATAATCTAAAAACTACCCCAATTGTGGTAAAGGCTGATGGACTTTGTGGTGGAAAAGGGGTAATTATTGCCCCAAACGCAAATGAAGCAAAAGAGGCAGTTTCTGGAATGTTGGCAGGTGAAAGTTTTGGAGATGCAGGAAATCGTGTGATTGTTGAAGAGTTTTTAGATGGATATGAACTTTCAGTTTTTGCAATTTGCGATGGTGAAGATTATGTGATTTTACCAGCAGCTCAAGACCACAAGCGGATAGGCGATGGCGATACTGGACCAAATACTGGCGGTATGGGGGCTTATGCTCCAACACCTTTAGTTAATGAAAAGATTTATAAAGAGGTTGAGGAGAAAGTTGTCAAGCCAACTCTTGAGGGGATGAAAAAAGAGGGTTGCCCTTATGAGGGTGTTTTGTTTATTGGGCTGATGATTGTAAATGGTGAAATTTTTGTGCTTGAGTATAATGTGCGATTTGGCGACCCTGAGTGTGAAATTTTGATGCCATTAATCAAGGAGGGAGTTTTTGAGCTTTTTTACAAAACTGCCACTAAAGATTTGAAAAATTTGAAGATTAAGTTTTTTGATAAATTCGCTGTTGGGGTTGTGATAGCTTCGCAAAATTATCCATATTCAAGTTCAACTCCTACTCAAATTATAATTGATGAAATTGTGGATGAGGAGCTGGAGCAAAATTCGCATATTGTTTATGCTGGAGTGACTCGTGAGGATGGGATGCTTTTTGCAACTGGGGGGCGAGTGCTTCTTTGTATTGGAGTTGGAGATAGCATTGAGGAGGCTCGAAATTTTGCATATTCGCTGAGTGGTCAAATTCATTTTATGGGAAAAAAATATAGAAAAGATATAGCTTATCAAGCCCTGAAATAGGTTAAAAAATGAAAAGACTATATAGCTTTTTATCTATTTTTTTTGTGGTTACTTTTTTGTTTGCAGAGGAGAAGATAGAGCTTATTGGTCAAAAAGCAACCGCTCATTACGATGGAGAGATTGAGGGTTGGGGGGATGTGTGGCTAAAAACTAAATCATATACAGTTTTGGCAAACTACCTAAAATATGATAAAAAAAGTAGTAATTTGCATCTCGATGGTGAAATATATTTTTTTGAAAAAGATTTGAGAATTATCAGAAGCAGTAAAGGTAATTTTAATATAGATAGTAAAATCGGTCATTTTGAGAAAAGTTTTTTGCTTGAAAAAAAAGACCATATTTGGCTACGAAGTGAAACATTAGACCTAAATAAAACTATATTGAGCATCAAAAATGGTAGCTTTTCCAGTTGTAATGTGAATAATCCTGATTGGGAAATATCCTTTACAAGTGGTCGATATGATAATGCCCATAGTTTTGTAGAGGTGCATAATGCTCTTTTTTATGCAAATGGTGTGCCGATATTTTATATGCCCTATTATCAGTTTGCCACAAAGCGAAAATCTGGACTTCTCACACCAAGTATCGGTTTGATTGAAAATGAGGGGATTTTTTATCTCCAACCTATCTTTTATGCCCCCTCAACCGATTGGGATTTAGAGTTTTATCCACAAATCAGAACTCAGCGAGGTCAAGGAATAGGGGGAAAATATCGATTTGCCGATTCGCCAGACTCAAGAGGTGAAATTGAGCTTGGATTTTTTTCAGAAAAAGAAGATTATCTTCAAAAATACAATTTTGTAAATCAAAAACATTATGGTGGCAAGATAAAATATAAAAGTGGTAAAATTTTTGCCAAAAATAATCATAAAGATGAACTTTTTATCGACCTCACAACCTTTAACGATGTAGAATACCTAAACACCAAAAGTTCTCAAATAAATACTAGTAAAATAATTGAATCAAAGATAAATTACTACTATGACAATGGCGATAATTATTATGGGACTTATCTGAAATATTTTTTAAATACAACTAAAACTTCAAATGATGAGACGATGCAGGAGATTCCATCTTTGCAATATCACCGATTTTCAAACTCTATTTTTGATGATAGGTTGCTATACTCTTTTGATTTTAAGACCAAAAATTATTATCAAGAGAAAGGTTTAAATGCTACTCAGCTTGAATTTTCTCTGCCCCTCACATTTCATTTTAAGTTATTAAATGATTATCTAAATTTTTCGCTCTCCCAAAATCTATACACCTCTTTCATAAATTATTCCAAGCAGGAAAGCCATATTAAAAGTGGTAAATTTTTGAGTAATTTTTTGGTGGCTAGTTTAAATATGGATTTGGCAAAAAAATATGATAATTTTTTTCATACTATGAATATTGGTTTGTTTTATACCCATCCTCAGCACTCCACGAGTGAGGGACATTTTGCAGATTTTATCCAAACTACAAGTGAAAGAGAGACCCTAAACGCAAAGTTTTCTCAATACTATTATAATGGAAATGGTGTGAATTTTTTATCGCATTCTATAATTCAACCCTATTATCTCAATGATTATCAGGATAGGCGAGGGACTTTGGAAAATGATTTGGTGATAAGACCAACTAAAAATTTAATAATATCAAATCAAATTGATTATTCTCATATTTTAAAAAAACTCTCAAAAATAGAGACTTCGATTGCATATAAACCTAAGTTTTTTAATTTAGAACTGACCCACGCATATAAGGAGGATAATCTCTCTGACCCAAATTATATCACTGCAAAAATGGAAACAAAACTAGATAATCGATATAATTTTTTTATAAAAGCTGATTATAATTCAAAATATGATATTTTTAAGCTATTTAAAGTTGGATATAAGATGAAAAAAAAATGTTGGAACTACACTTTGACCTATCAAGAGGAGACAATTCCAACTTTGACAGACGATGGAGAGAAATCTTTTGTAAAAAAGGGGATTTTTCTTAATTTAGAGCTTTATCCAGTTGGACAAACAAAATTTAGACACCAGAGGGAAAAATTTATAGATGATTAAAACAGAAGCAAAGGTTGGTTTTTTTGTCTTTTTAGGCATATTATTTCTATTTTTTTTGACAACACAAGTTAAGGAATTTGCAACTTTTAATAAAAAAGGTTATCTAATTCACACTTCAATGGGAAGTGTAACGGGGCTTGAGATAAACTCAAAAGTCAGAATCAACGGCTTAGTTGGCGGATTTGTGCAAGATATGGATATTAATGGTGACAAAGTCAAAA
Source organism: Campylobacterales bacterium (assembly GCA_029932985.1). Classification (GTDB taxonomy): domain Bacteria; phylum Campylobacterota; class Campylobacteria; order Campylobacterales; family JAOZPA01; genus JAOZPA01. The sequence goes on along the minus strand of JAOZPA010000023.1, from coordinate 18,480 downwards.
TCGACCTTTTTATAGATGAAAAATTTTTGATTCCAAACACTTCAACTGTCAAATTAACTCAAAGTTCCATGATTGGTGGAAAATATTTGGAGATAACTTTGGCTAAAAGTGGTCAAAATATGAGAGAGGGTGAATTTTTGAAAGCTAGTGAAAAGCTTTTGGGATTTGAGGATGCTAGTAACTCTATGACACTAGCAGCGGATGAATTTAAGAAATTTATAGTTGAAGCTCGTGAGTTGCTAGATGATAAGTCAAGGGAAGATTTGAGAAAAACTTTTTCTAATTTAGAAAAAATTACAGATGAGTTACGAAAATTTGTGAAGGCAAATAAGTTTGATAAAACTCTTGAGAATCTTTCTGAAGCTGGTTCAAATATCTCTCAGGCTGGGCAAAAATTTGGAAATATGAGTGATAAGTTTGCGACAAGTGCAGATATTATAAATAAAAGATTAGATAAAGTTATGATATTAATGGAGTCGATGATAAAAGAGTTTGATACGGTTGGAAAAGATATAAATAAAAAATTACCTCAGATTTTAGATAAATTTGCTACAATTGAGGATGATGTAGAGAAGATATTGGATGAAAATAAAAAACCACTCAATGATACATTGGTAAATGCTAGTGAATTTTTTAAAACAGGTGATGATACCTTTACAAAAATTGAACACTATTTGGAGGCTTTAGGAAAATCACAACTAGAGGTGGGGCTTAGTCAAATTTATCAACTAAATGATGGCTATGGAAAAAGTAAATTTTCGATAAATTATATGCCAAATCCCTCACGCTATTATATGATTGATGTTACAAGCACCAATGATTATTCACAAAGTGGTGAAAATGGTGATTTGATAATGCCAAAACTTCACGATGAGGGGGGGATATATTTTTCTGCCCAAATTGGTAAAAGATACGATGATATGCTTTTGAGGATTGGAATTATTGAAAATAGTGGCGGTGCAGGGATTGATTATTTTTTTCTAAAAGATAGCTTAAAACTTTCCGCTGAAATCTTTGATTCTAATGCTCAAAATGATTTACGAAATTCAAATCCTCATGCTAGAGTGGAGGCAAGATATACGATGTTTAAACATATTGATGGCTATGTGGGGTATGATAATTTTTTGAATACTGATGCGGATAATTTAAATATTGGATTGGGTATCCATTTTGTAGATGATGATTTGAAGCAGTTAATTGGAGCGATGGGGCTTGGGAGTTTGACTAAATGATATTTAGAAGAGTCGATGACTTAAGTAATAAATTGTTAGCAAAACTTTCAAAGGAGAGATTGCGAGAAACAGACACTTTGATGTTGGCACTCTCCACCAAATCCCTACTGCTTACGGAATTTTTGGCAAAAAAGTTACACTTAAAATATGATATTGTTCTACAAAAATCGATATATTCACCAAATAATCCAGATTTAACTATCGCAAAAGTAAGCGAAACGGAGGATTTGATACTTCACGAGGAGTTGATTAAATCTTTTGAGATTGATAGAGATTGGATATATACAAAAGCCCACGAAGTTTATGAAGATAAAATTAAAAAGGATATAAAAAATTTTAGAAATGGAGAAAAATTAACCACCACTGCTCATAAAAATGTGATTTTGGTTAATTATGCAATAGAAGATGGAATGGCTACAATGTGTGCTATAAAATCTTTGATAAACTTAGGAGCGAAATCTATCACTTTGGCTGTGGGGATTCTTCCCAGCAATATCTATCGAAATTTAGATAAATCTATTGATAATATCTATTTTGTAGATAAAATTGATGATTTTGTAAGCACTGCTCACTATTTTAAAACAATAGAAGAGTATGATGAAGAATTAACACAATATATTTTACGAAATAGCCGTAATTTTAGGAGAAAAAATGAAAAAAATAGAGATTAATGTAAGAGATGAAAAAGAGATATTTGATATAGATTATGTAGCTAAACAATCAAATGGTGCAGTGCTTATGAGAAGTGGAAAAACTGTAATGTTAGCTACTATTACGATGGATTATGAGGCAGTTGATGGGGATTTCGTACCCCTCACCGTGCAATATATAGAAAAAGCTTATGCAGCTGGACAGATTCCTCAAGGTTTTATTAAGCGAGAAACAAAGCCCTCAGATTTTGAAACCCTAACTTCTCGAATTGTTGATAGAAGTTTAAGACCACTTTTCCCACAAGGTTATGGCTATCCAACTCAAATTACAATTTTGGTTTTTAGTGCTGATGCTGATACAGATTTGCAAACTATGGCTCTAAATTCAGCAGCTGCTGCGGTTTATATCTCTGATGTGCCTATTGAAAAAAATGTTTGTGGTGTGAGAGTTGCAAAGATTGATGGTGAGCTTGTGGCAAATCCAAAAAATGGTGATATTGAGGATAAATCGTCACTTGACCTTTTTATCGCAGGGACTAAAGACCAACTTTTGATGATTGAGATGAGGTCTCTATCTACGGTTGGTAGCGAAATTATAATGGGTGATTTTATGATGGATGCGAGTGTGGCTGGAGGTAGTAATATCATCTCTACTCAAAACTCAAATGCACTAAATGATGAAGATATGCTAGAGGCAATAAATTTTGCAAGTGATTATATCAAGGAGAAAAGTGAAGCTTATGAATCGGCTTTTGAAAGTGTCAAAAAACCAATCGCACAGCTAGATTATCGAGATGAAAAATATAATTCTGACCTCTACACTTATATCGATGAGTTTTACAAAAACGATGTCAAAAAAGCGGTTTATGCGATGGCAAAAAGTGAAAGAGCTAGAGAGTTAAAAGTGATTGTGACTCAAATTTTGAAAGATGAAGTGGCGATTGAGCAGGAGTGGGATAAAGAGCTGGTTTCTAAGGTGATGGATAAATATAAGAAAAAAGTTGTGCGAGATATGATACTTGATTTTCGAGTTCGGGCAGATGGACGGGCTTTAGATGAGGTTCGTGATATTTCGATTGAGACAAATATTTTGCCTCTAGCTCACGGCTCGTGTCTTTTCACCCGTGGTCAAACTCAAGCTTTGGTTACTGCAACTTTGGGAAGTAATCAAGATGCACAGATGTATAATTCGCTGACTCACAAAACTCCACTTTTTGATAAATTTATGGTAAATTATAATTTTCCTGGATTTAGTGTGGGGGAGGCTTCGCCTCTAAGAGCCCCCGGCCGACGAGAATTAGGTCACGGAAATTTAGCAAAAAGAGCATTAGCTCCCACCCTTGATAAAAATGAAGTTAATACTATCAGGCTAGTTTCTGAAGTGCTAGAATCAAACGGTTCTTCATCAATGGCAACGGTGTGTGGTGGAAGTTTAGCGATGAGGGCTGCTGGAGTTGAGAGTTCCGCTTTGATTGCTGGAGTTGCAATGGGACTTGTGATAGAGGATGATAAATATGCAATTTTGACCGACATTATGGGGCTTGAAGACCACGACGGCGATATGGATTTCAAGGTGGCTGGAAATAGTAATGGTATCACCGCTATGCAGATGGACATCAAACTTGGTGGAATCAGTATGGATATTATCAAAGAGGCTTTGGCTCAATCCTATGAAGCAAAGCGACATATTTTGGCAATTATGGAAGATGCAAATTCTAAAATTGTACTAAATGATGATATTTTACCATCGAATGAGATTTTTAGTGTTCATCCGTCAAAGATTGTGGATATTATTGGTCAAGCTGGAAAAACTATTAGAGAGTTAATTGAGAAGTTTGAGGTAGCAATCGATTTAGATAGAGACAAAGGTGAAGTAAAAATCACGGGTGATAATAAGAAAAAAGTGCAAGATGCTAAAATTGAGATTATTGAAATCACAAAACGAGACAACGGTAGAGGTGGCAGAGGTGGTGGACGACCGCAATTTAAACAAGCTCCACAATATCCAAAGGGCAAAGAGTTTAAAGGCACGGTGAAGCGAGTCGCTGCTTTTGGGGCTTTTGTGGAGATTGAAAAAGATGTTGATGGTATGATTCATATCTCAAAACTTAGTGATAAACGGGTCAATCGAGTGGAAGATGTGGTGAATATTGGGGATGAAGTTAAAGTCAAACTGATAGCTCAAAAGGGTCATAAAATAGAGTTGGAACTGATAGAAAAGTTATAGATGTGGGTTGGGCAAAATTGCCCAACATTAAAATCAGGAGAACTAAAATGACTAAAATGCAAAAGATTTTAAAAGAAAATGAAGAGTTAAAAAAATTATTAGTTTTAAATGGAATTATCACAAAAGAAAAAAACACAGAAGTTAAATCATACAGTTTCAGTAAAACAACTTATGAACAACTTCAAGAGTTAGTAGATATTGACAGAGATTTTAATAATGATATTTTTGATGATTGGTTTAATAGTGATATTAAATTAAATAGTGATGTAAAACCATTTTTAATTAAATTACTAGAACAGGAAGCTTCTGTTTTAAAATATTATAATGAAGATGAATTAAAAATGTATTTTTTAAGTCGAATTTTCAATCATATAAATTTTAAAATGATGGATAAAAAGTTTAGATTTTTTTCAGAAGTAAATTTAACTTATGCAACCGATAAATTTATTTTAAATGGCTCTCCCGATTTTTTTCTTGCTAAAGGAATAATTAAACCTAAAAAACCTTATTTCTTTATCCAAGAGTTCAAACAAGAAAAAGGTACAACTGAACCAGAATATCAACTTTTAGCTGAACTTATTTGCGGTGTGGAACTAAACAGTTGGAAATTTATAAAAGGTACATATATTAAAGGTACTATTTGGAATTTTGTAATTTTAGAAAAATTAGGAGTTGATAAATACCAATATTTTGTCTCTAAAAATTTTGATAGTAGTGATATAAATGGATTAACTGCAATCTATAAAAATCTACTTTTTATCAAAAATGAAGTGATAGAGATGATTGATAGAGGGGAATAATTACCCCAAACGGAAATTTGAAATGAATAAAATATGACAAATAAAGAACAAGCTAGAAGAATAAAAGAATTAGAAAAATTGTTGCTAGTTAATGGTATTATTGAAGAAAAAAATAATGAAAAAATATCATATCCTTATAGCAAGATGAGTTATAAAAAATTAAAAAAACTGGTTTCTATTAAAAGAATTTTGGATAAAAGTATTTTTGAGAAATGGTTTAATAATGATATAAAATTGGAAAATAGTGTATTATCATTTTTTAAAAATCTTTTAGAACAAAAAGGAGATTTGATAAATTTATATAATGAAGAAGATTTAAAAATGCAATTTATCGCCCCAATTCTTAATCATATAAATTTTACAATTCTTGATAAAGAGATACGATTTTTTAGCGAAGAAAGTTTAAATTATGAAACTGATAACTTTATATTCAGTGGTGAATCAGATTTTTTTATTGCAAAAGGTTTAGAAATTCCTGAAAAACCCTATTTCTTTATCCAAGAGTTCAAGCAGAGTGAACAATATGGAAATCCCCGACCACAACTTTTGGCAGAACTGATAAGTGCCGTTGAATTAAACAATTGGACAACCATAAAGGGAGTTTATATTATAGGAACTATTTGGAATTTTGTAATTTTACAAAAACTAGGAGTTGATAAATACCAATATTTTGTCTCTAAAAATTTTGATAGTAGTGATATAAATGGATTAACTGCAATCTATAAAAATCTACTTTTTATCAAAAATGAAGTGATTGAGATGATTGATAGAGGGGAATAATTACCCCACACCGAAATCTAATTAGTAGGATAAATAATGACAAAAAAAGAGTTATTAGAAAGAAATAAAGAACTAGAAAAACGAATTGCTAAATTAGAAAATAGAGAATTTAAAGAGGATAAGATTATACCTCATAGTTTTAGTAAAACAAGTTATGAACAGTTACAAGAGTTGGTGGATATTAATAAAAATTTTGATAATGATATTTTTGATAATTGGTTTAATAGTGATATTAAATTAAATAATGAAGTAGAACCATTTTTAATAAAACTATTAGAAGAGGAAAGTTTTCTTTTATATGATTATAATGAAGAGGATTTAAAAATGTATTTTTTGAGTCAAATTTTTAACCATATCAAATTTAAGATAAGAGAAAAAAATTTTCGTTTTTTTAGCGAAGAAAATTTGAAATATGAAGCAGATAATTTTATATTAAATGGAACTCCTGATTTTTTTATTGCTAAAGGTTTAGATAGACCTAAAAAACCATATTTTTTTATCCAAGAGTTCAAGCAAGAAAAAGGCACAACCGACCCAGAATATCAACTTTTAGCTGAACTTATTTGTGGAGCAGAATTAAACAATTGGAAATTTATCAAAGGTGCTTATATTAAAGGTGTTCATTGGCGATTTATGATTTTAGAAAGATTTGAAAAACATAAATATCAATATTTTGTTTCTAAAAGTTTTGATAGTAGTGATATAAATGGATTAACAGCAATCTATAAAAACCTAATTTATATCAAAAATGAAGTGATTGAGATGATTGATAGAGGGGAATAATTACCCCACACCGATATTTGTAGGTTCAGCTTCTGCCGAACATTTAAAGTTTAAATAAGCAAAAAGGTAATTTATGGATTTTATTTATAGGCTTCATGCCACTCAAAGAATGTTTGAAAGAGATATAAATCAAGATAGTGTGGAAGAAGTTATAAAAAATGGTGAGATAATTGAAGAGTATAAAGATGACAAGCCTTATCCCTCTTGTCTGATTTTTGGTTTTGACAGGAATAGACCTTTACATATTGTGTATGCGATAGATGAAAATAAAAATTATATTATAATTACAGTTTATGAACCAAATTTGTTAAAATGGGAAGATGATTTTAAAAGAAGGAAAAAAATATGAAATGTGTAATTTGTAAATATGGAGAGATAATTAAAGGATTTTCAACTGTTATTCTTGAAAAAAATGGTTCTACGATTATTTTTAAAGAAGTTCCATCTTTGATTTGTGATAATTGCGGTGAGAGTTATATCGAGGGAAAAATAAATAAAGAATTACTATTTTTGGGACAACAAATTATAAAAAGTGGTGTTGAAGTAGATATAAGAAAATATACAAAAAAAATAGCTGCATAAAATCTCGGTGTGGGGTAAGTAGTCCAACATTAGGTGAATAATTAAAGGAGAAAAAATGTTAGCATTACAGATAGATAATGAGAAGTTAGAGCAATCTTTGTTATTACAATTTAAGACACCAAAAAAATTGAAAAGTTGGAGTAAAAACTCCACACGGAAATTTAAAAATGAAATTATTAAGGATTTAATGCAGAATAGAAAAATAGATATAAAACTATCAATAATTAAGAATTTAAAAATATTTAAAGAGATAGATAAAATTATACTTTTTGGTTCATTTATCAATTCAAATAACCCAAATGATATAGATATAGCAATATTTCAAAACTCTAATCAAAAATTTATACCTTTATCGCTAAAATATCGAAAATCTTTAAAAACTATTGCAAAAATAATTCCTATTGATGTGATACCAATCAAAAATGGAATAGATGGAGAGTTTATAAAAGAGATTCAAAAAGGGGAGATAATTTATGAAAAAAGAGACTAAATTTTGGATTTAGATTATAAGGTTAAATTATAAAAAAGATTATTTATGTATTTTTATTTTTAATACTTTTAATTAATTTAGAAGCAAAAAATATAAAAGCAAGTTTTGATTGTAGGAAAAAAAGAACTAAGGTTGAAAAATTAATTTGTTCAAATCAAAGTCTTGGAGAATTAGATATTTTATTATCAAATACTTATAGAGAATTAAAAAGAATTATACCTAAAAAACTACATAAATTTTATAAATATGAGCAATTAGAATGGTTAAAGGAAAGAAAAAAATGTATTACTTCTAAGTATAAAATTCATTGTTTAAAAAAAGAATATGCTGATAGAATAGTAGAGCTAAATTCTCTGAAAAGCAAAATTAATAAAAAAGATAGTAATTTAATTAAATATTATTGTAGTTTTGATATTTATGCAAATGAGCAAGGACTATATAGAACAAAAAAAACATTTGATTTAAAATTTAAACTTTATAGAGATACTATGAAAGTTTATCAAATAGGCAGTAGAGGTATAGGTGAATTAATACCTATATATAATAAAAGGGAACAAAGTATTACATTTATAGAAATTACAGGTGCAAAAAATGTATCAACTACTACCATTTTAAAGAATGGTAAAGCTGTTCATAGTAGAAATATTGCAATGCTTGGAAAACTTGTAGCATCTCAATATTATGGATATTGCTTAATAGAATAAAATTTAATTTAATAAAAGGAAAATAAAGATGAGAAAGATAAAATATTTAGGAACAAGTTTATTGTTGCTTTCACTCGTAGGTTTTAATGGTTGTGGTTCAGGAGGAGGTGGCGACGATGAGTTGACAACAGAATCAAACAATAAGACATATAATCTTAGAAGTATAACTTTTCAAAATTATTCAATAAACGCTCCTGTAACAATCTCAACGAGCAATGATGAACTTGAATATATATTAAGTGTTACAACTAAGCCAAAGATAGTAGTTAATAATCAAAATTTTACTCCTATTACTTATATTGGAAGTTTAGATAATAAAACTAATGGAGCAAGTATTTTAATTGATCGTATTGAATATTATAATGATAATGGTATAGAAATACAATCGATAAATCATGAAAATCAAAATATTTGTAATTTAGTTAATAATCCTACACCTTTACCGACAATGGCTAAAATAGGTGATAGTGGTATAGGTGAAAATACAAGTTGTTCAGATGGAACTTCAAGTAAAAATACATGGATATTAATGATTAAAGGAGATGATGCAGTTTTCAAAAGGATAACTAATGATTATGATATAAATGGTGACTTAGAATCAACAGACACATCTTATTATTATATTGATGCAGATGGTAAAATTAAAAAGGTATCTTTATCTGCTTATATTATAGAATCTAAAGCCACGTTAACTATTCCTGAGACAAATGTAATATATAGATAAACAAAGCCAAAAGAGTCAACTATGTTAGCAGTGAATTTATATAGTTGACTATATAAAAAAATAATTTTCGGTGAGTGTACCATAAGCCAAAATTGGATAAATAATTAAAGGAGAAAAAATGTTAGCTGTAACAATTGTTATGGACAATAAAAATACAATAGAAAATGTATTATGGTTTTTAAATCATTTAAAGAATGATGGAGTCAAAATAATATCACAAAAAGAGATAACAAAAGAGGATTTTAAAGATTTAAAGAATATTTCAAAAAAAGAAGAATTTCCATTTGAAATTTTGCTTTCACATAAGATTGAATTAAAAAGAAGATTTAAAAAATATAATTTGAAAAATGAAAATTTATTATCATTAAATGAACTTCAACGAAAAATGGAGCTTAGAAAGTGAATTATACTGTTTTGTTTCTTCCTGAGATTGAAGATGATTTAGCAGATATTTATAAATGGTATGAGAATAAATCAGAAGGATTGGGAGAGGATTTTTTGAAAATTTTTTATGAAAAAAGTGTAGTGTTAGCTCAAAATCCATTAATCTATCAAAAAGTTTTTTTAAATTTTAGAAGAGTTTTATTGAAACGATTTCCATATTCAGTATATTATTTAATTGATAAAAGTAGTGTGATAATTTATGCTGTTTTTCATATATCTAGAGATCCAAAAATAATAAAAGATAATCTTGATAAAAGATGATAAAAGAAAATATCGGTGAGTGTACCATAATCCAAAGTTGGGTGAATAATTAAAGGAGATAAAATAAAAAAGTTAATATTAAGTATTCTATTATTAGTTAGTATAAATTTAAGTGCAGAAGATATAAAAAAATTAGAAAAAGCTTGTGATGAGGGTAATGCTGTTAAATGTTTTAGGCTAGGAGGTATCTATTCTCAAGGAAAATATATAAAAAATAGTTTTAAAAGTACGAAATATTATAAAAAAGCTTGTGATGGTGGAATTACTAAAGGATGTGATTTACTTAACATATTACTTGTATTTGGAGGAGCTAATTTTCAAACAAAAGAAACATATAAAAAAGATTGTGAGAATGGTAATGCTAGGGGATGTTTTAATCTTGGTGTTCTTTATAAAAAAGGTGATAGTGTAAAACAAAATAATTTTATAGCTATAAAATATTTCAAAAAAGCTTGTAATGGTAATGTTGCTAGTGGATGTACTGCTCTTGGATATATGTATGAAAAAGGGGTGGGTGTAAAACAGAAAAATATCTCTAAAGCAAAAAAATTATATGAAAAAGCTTGTAATTATGATGATAAAGATGGATGTAAAAATTATGATAGATTAAATGGTAGATTTTCTCATGGAGCTTTTGATTCAGATTTTGATAAATATTTAAAGGAGTAATTTGAAGCATAATATTTTATTGGCATTTAGTTTTGCCAAGCGAGATTTTCGGGAGCGGTATGTTGGTACGGGGCTTGGGCAGTTGTGGTATATTCTTTCGCCCATTATTACGATTTTTATTTATACTGTGATTTTTTCCGATTTTATGAAGATGAAGTTGAATGTAGTGGATAATTCTTATGCTTATAGTATTTATCTTGTGCCTGGGCTTTTGGCTTGGACTACATTTAGCACGATTTTGCTGAGGCTTACTAATTCATTTGCGGAAAAGGCGAATTTGATAAAAAAGATAAATGTGCCGATGTATTCATTTCAACTTAGTATCGTGATTACAGAATTTTTTCTTTTTATTTTGTCAATTTTGCTTGGTATTGGATTTTTATTATTGGTTAATCATCCAGTAACTTGGACTTTTCTTTGGTTATTGCCCGTGATGTTTTTGCAAACTCTTTTTGTATTTTCATTTGGGGTCATACTTTCACTTTTCACACCATTTTTTAAAGACCTCAAAGAAGCGATTCCCATTATTATTCAGCTTTGGTTTTGGATGAGTCCGATAATTTATATGAAAGAGATGATTGCCGATAAATATCCACTGATTCTGACCCTCAACCCGTTTTTCTATTTTGCTGAGATTTATCAGGATATTTTTCTGTTTTCCAAAGCCCCCTCGTTGAGTTCGCTTGTGGAGATTACAATTATGACATTTACCATTTTGCTTATGGCTGGTTTTTTGTATAAAAAAATGATTTCAACTATCAAGGATATTATTTAAAAGATGCTTTTTAACGACCCAATATTTATTTTTATTTTTCTGCCAATCACTTTTTTGGTCTATTTTTATCTAAATCACAAACGGCTTACAATTGCAAGTCGTGGATTTTTGGTGATAAGTAGTTTGTTTTTTTATAGTTGGTGGAATGTTATCTATCTGCCGATTATTCTAGCTTCACTGATTTTTAATTTTTTCATAGGTAAAAAACTTGGGGCTAAACAGCCTCGAATATCGTCAAAAAAAAAGATACTAAATGTATCTTTTTTTAGATATGAGTCGAAAATTTTACTTACCTTTGGTGTGGTGGCAAATTTGGCACTTTTAGGGTATTTTAAATATA
>JAOZPA010000023.1:0-6919 GCA_029932985.1 Campylobacterales bacterium | reverse complement strand
TTACTTACCTTTGGTGTGGTGGCAAATTTGGCACTTTTAGGGTATTTTAAATATAGTGATTTTTTTATTGAAAATTTTAATCTAGTTTTTGATTCAAGTGTTGGATTACTTCATTTAACTCTGCCTTTGGCTATCTCCTTTTTTACTTTTCAACAAATCGCATATTTAGTGGATTCTTATCGACAAGAGGTGAAGGAGTTAGATTTTTTAAATTATGCAGTTTTTGTCACATTTTTTCCGCAACTCATAGCAGGCCCTATCGTTCACCACAAAGAGATGATGCCTCAATTTAAAAACCAAAGAGCAAAAATCATAAACCCACAAAATATTGCCACAGGGTTATTTATATTTTCTGTCGGGCTTTTTAAAAAAGTGATAATTGCCGATACTTTCGCCTCTTGGGCAAGTAAAGGTTTTGATGCCACTCCAGTTTTAACTTTTTTTGAAGCTTGGGCTACGAGTCTTAGTTACACATTTCAACTCTATTTTGATTTTAGTGGATATACCGATATGGCGATTGGAATCGCTTTGATGTTTAATATTCGGCTACCGATAAATTTTAATAGCCCCTACAAAGCTTTGAATATTCAAGATTTTTGGCGACGATGGCATATTACCCTGAGCCGATTTTTAAAAGATTATATCTATATTCCACTTGGCGGAAATAGAAAAGGGAATTTTAGAACTTACAATAATCTTTTTCTAACTTTTGTGTTGGGTGGAATTTGGCACGGGGCAGGTTGGACATTTCTCTTTTGGGGAGTTCTGCATGGAGGGGCTTTGGTTATCCATCGGCTGTGGGGACTTTTGCATTTTCAGATGAAAACTTGGATTGCTTGGTTTCTCACTTTTAACTTTATAAATATCTCGTGGGTATTTTTTAGGGCAAAAGAGTGGGATGATGCGATTAAAGTTTTGAGTGGAATGGTGGGGCTAAATGGTGTGATATTGAGTGAAACTTGTAAAGAGTGCTTGGGGTCATTAAAAAATTGTGATTGGATTAGTTTTGCTAAAATTAGTCAAACTATGAAAAGCGAGGGGATAGAAATTTTTGTATGGCTTAGTTTAGGTTTTATGATTATCTTTATGAAAAACTTAAATGGCTATATTGAGAGAAAAAAAATGTTACAATATTACCACGCTATTATTATTTCAGCTATATTTTTGCTTTACTATTTTACCACGATTGAGTTAAAGCAATCTCCATTTTTATATTTTAATTTTTAGGTGAATTATGGTTAAGAATTATAAACTTTTTATTTTAAGTATTCTCATCTCTTTTGTTGCGGTTAATATTTTGTATATCGCTTTTTTTGATAAAATCATCCCTAAAAAGATTAAAGTTAGTCATCTTTATCAACAATTTTTATTGGAAAATACAAAAACTCCTAGATTGATTGTTGAAAGTGGTTCTAACTCTTTATATGCGATTGATAGTAAAATGTTGGAGGATAAATTTAATATTTTGACTATTAATGTCTCGGATGCTGCGAGTTTGCCACTAAAATATAAACTTTTAAAGTTGGAAAAATATGTAAAAAAGGGTGATATAGTTTTAATGCCCCTTGAGTGGCAATTTTATTCACGAGATGAGATTTTAAAGCAATTTTTAGACCAAATTTTTCAACCATTAAGCCACTATTACACCACATTATTATGGGATGAAAAAATAGAGCTAATTTACAAAACACCATTTTCTAGCCTAAGGGCAGGATTTTTTAAAAATAATTTATGTAGTGCTACAAAATATAGATATGGTTCAGAATATAACTTATTAAAAGGTTATATGCAAATTTTTGATGGTGGCAAAAGAGGGGATGGAGAGTATAAGTTGCCTAAAAAAAGTTTAGTGGGTCATCTGATTTGTAGCTCCTATATATTTAGAAGGCAAATTGAGGATGGTTTTGAAATTTCACAAAGTTTTAAAGATAATATTAAAAAAATTAAAGAGTTAGAAAAAAAAGGGGTTAAATTTATTATAACTTGGCCTGCTGTTGTGGGCGAGGGATGCTATAAAGGAGACCATGGAAAATATTTTAGAATATTTTTTAAAAAAATCAAAAAATTCTTAGATGAACATAGTATAAATTATGTTGGCGAATGGCAAGATAGTAGTTTTCCAAAAAAATATTTTTTAAATACCTATTATCATATTTTGGAAGAGGCAAAAGAGATAAGAACAAAGAAATTGATAGAGAGAATAGAAAATTCCTCCTATAAAACTTGGTTTAATCAAACTAAAAAACCAGAAACAAATTTTACCTCACTATTTAACTCTATAAAAAAAGAGTTTGTTTTTTACCATAAAAGATTGAAAAATAATCAAAGAGTCGAATTTAATGAGAAAAATTTTGATAATGAAGTGGTTTTGGAAAAGAATAATTGGTATGAGATGGAAAATTGGGGGATTTGGAGCAAAGGGGAAAGCAGTAAAATTATTTTTTCAGTTAATAATAGTAAAAATCCTCTGAAAATCAAAATTGATTCAACTATTTTCAAAAAAGACCAAAATGAAACGGAAATCTATATAAATAATCAAAAATTGGGAATCTATAATTTAAATGGAGTTACACAACTTACAATCCCAAATAGTTTCATAAAAAATAGTTTAGTCGAACTTGAATTTAAACATTTAAATCAGAAATTACCCATAGATTATGGAGTAACAGATGAAAATAGAAGTTTAAAATTAGGATTAAAATCTATTGTAATTACAAACTAAAAGGAAAAAAATAATAAGTCAATATTGAATATCTTGCGTTTGGGGGTTGTAAATCCAATAATTTTCCCCCTCCACTTCCATAATTTTAATCATCTAATCCAAGGCAATTTTCAGCACCTCTTCTATATTTTGAACACCAACCACCTCCAAAGCATCTAAAACTTCAGCAGGAATATCATCTAAATCTTTTTGAAAATTTTTGTAAGGAACAATCACCGTTTTAATTTTTGACTTATATGCAGCTATCAACTTCTCTTTTAGTCCCCCAATCGGTAAAACTTTTCCAGTAAGGGTCAGCTCACCCGTCATCGCCACAAAGTTTTTGACTTTTCGACCACTAAGGGTAGAAAAAATAGCCACTGCCATCGTGATTCCTGCACTTGGTCCATCTTTTGGAGTTGCCCCCTCTGGCACGTGAATATGCAAATCATAAATCTCTCTCTTCTCTATTTTCAGATTTTCAATCTTCATCTGTACTACACTATGGGCAATTTTGGCTGATTCTTTCATAACTTCACCCAAACTTCCCGTGATGGTCATCGCCCCTTTGCCCTTGAGTTTGATAACTTCAACCTTTAGTACATCTCCACCAACTCGTGTCCATGCCAATCCATTTACCACTCCCAGCAGATTTTCTTTGCCTATCTCCTCCGCTTCAAAAATCTCTTTTTCCAAAAATTTAGAGATATTTTTGAGGGTTATAGATATTTTGGCTACACTATTTTCCAAAATCTGATATGCTACTTTTCGTGTAATTTTGGCAATCTCTCGTCGTAAATTCCGTACCCCAGCTTCTCTGGTATAGTTTGAAATAATTTTTTCCAAAGCCCCCTTGGTGATATTTATCTCACCTCTTTTTAGCCCATGTTTTTTAACCTCTTGAGGAATCAAATATTTATTTGCTATTTGAAATTTTTCGCTTGGGGTATAGGAGTTTATATCTATAAATTCCATTCTGTCCCTAAGCGGAGCTGGGATTTGAGAAATTTCATTGGCGGTGGCGATAAATATAGCCCGACTCAAATCTATATGAAAATTCAAAAATAGGTCTCGAAAATTACTATTTTGTTCGGGGTCTAAAATCTCCAAAAGTACAGATGTTGGGTCGCCACGATGACTTTTTCCCACTTTGTCAATCTCATCTAGCACCACCACGGGGTCCATCTCTTTAGCTTCTATGAGTCCTTGCACGATTCGCCCTGGCATCGCCCCAATGTAGGTTCGCCGATGACCACGAAGTTCATTTACATCATCAATCCCCCCCAATGCAATTCGCACCAATTTTCTCTTTAAAGCGGTAGCTATGGAGTTTGCCAGTGAAGTTTTGCCCACCCCAGGAGGTCCGATAAAACACAAAATCACCCCCTGTTTATCTTTGTCTTTCAGCCCCCGAAGGCTCATCAGTTTTTTAACTGCAAAATATTCTGTGATTCTCTCTTTTGCATTTTTAAGAGAATAATGGTCTGTATCTAACTGCCTCTTGACCTCTTTGATGTCTGGCGGATTTGTGGAAATTTTGCCATAGGGAATATCAAGCACACTATCGAGATAACTCTGCACCATACTTGCCTCACTCGACTCTGGGTGCATCTTTGCAAATTTTTTTAACTGTTTTTCAATCTCTTTTTTTGCCTCATCGGGAATAGATTTTTTTAGTTTTTCAAATCGAGCCTTAAGCTCCTCAAACTCCTCATTGATATTCTCTTTTTTATCAAGCCCCAACTCTTTTTCTATCTGTTTTAACTGCTCTTTTAAAAAATATTCTTTATTAATTCCATTTATTTTTGAGTCAACTTTACCTCTTATCTCTCGCTGAAGTTTAAAAGATTCAATATCCTTGATTAAATATTCAATCAGTAAAAGCATCCTATCCTCTAGCGATTCAATCTTGAAAAGTGCATAACTCTCCTCTCTATTGAGTTGCATACTACTAGCAATTAAATCTATGGTGCGGTCGGGGTCTGAATTTTCACTAATCACCTTTAACAAATCTGGTGGAATTATCCCTGCAAGTCTCGATAAAATCTTAACTTTTTCTTTGAGAATAATCAAAAGTGCATAAATCTCTTTAATATTCATCTGCACACTTTCTAGCAATTGAAAATTCCCAATCATCCCCTCTTCATCCACGATATGGTGGAGTTTGACTTTTGAAATCCCCTGAAACAAAATCTTGATTCTATTATCTGGAAGTGAAACTTTTCGGATAATCGACCCCACAACCCCCACATCATAACATGAGTTAATCTCTCGCTCACCGTTACTATTTTCAGTAGAGGTCAAAATCACCACCAAAGAGTTATCCTCCAAAGCGGAACTAACCGATTTCATATCTTTCTCATCATGTAAAAAAAGAGGCGAAATCATAAAAGGATACAAAAAAAGTCTATCCTCCATAATAATTGGCAAATCTATCGGGAAATCTTTATCACTTAATTGCATTGACTATCCTATCTATTCAAATATTTTTCTAACAAAATTGTTATTTTTTGGCTCTTCTATATCCATCTTATTAACCCACGATTTTTGCATCTTCGCCTTGTAAATCTCATAAGCTTTCTCATTTTCCAACTTTTTATGCAAAGAAGCAATATCTTTAATAAGCACATATCTAGCAATCTCCAATTTGGAAATTATCGTATCAACCATATAACTATACTGTGAATATGGATATTTATCTTTAAACTCTTTGGAATCTCGCAAAGTATCCAAAATCAACTTTTGGTCACGATTGGCTTGTTGGAGTCCAAAAAAACTAGCCTTGACCTTCAAAAATCTAGCATACTCACTCCCCTTTTTGTCCCCAAACCGCTTGATATACTCATCTAAATAAAATCTTGCCAAAACATACTCTTCATCATCAATATGAGCCAAAGCCATAATAATCATCACATCTTTCAAAATAGGCGAATTTATATGCTCACTCGCAAGTGAAGTATAATATTTATCCGCTTCCTCCAAATCATATTTTTTAACCTCTTCAATAATCTTTGAATACCAAAACATCGCTGGTTTATTATATAAATCCTCTTTAGTCGCACATCCTGAAAAAATCAAAAATGCACCAATCAACAAAAAAACTCTAACCACTTCTTTCCCCTTAATATAAAAGGCTAATTTTATCATAATTTTGTTAAAGTGTAATAAAATAAACCAAAAAGAGAGAGAAATGAAACTTACATTTATAGGTTATGGCAAAATGGCGGAGGCGATGATAAAAGGGCTTTATGAAAATTATGAGATTGAGGTGGTGGGGCGGAATCAAACGAAATTGGAAAAAATCAAGCAAAGTTATGGTGTCAAAACTGCTCCTTTGGAAAATTTTAATATAGATGGAAAAAATTTGATTTTGGCAGTGAAGCCCTATGTTTTGGCAGAGGTGGCGGGGCAAATGGAAGGCAACGCAAATTTGATTTTGTCGATTTTGGCTGGAGTTAAAATTGATAGCCTCAAACTTCACCTAAACTCTTCCAGTTTTATCCGAGTAATGCCAAATGTGGGGGCTTCAAATTCCGCCTCTATGACCACTCTTACGGGAGATGAAAAGTATAAAAATGAGGTGATTGCAATTTGTAACTCTTTTGGTAAAAGCTTGTGGCTAGGCAGTGAAAATGAGATTGATATTGCAACGGCAGTGGCTGGGAGTGGGCCCGCATATTTGGCAATCGTGGCGGAGGCTTTGGCTGATGGAGCGGTGAGATGTGGGCTAAAAAGAGAGGATGCTCAATTTATCACAGCGGGATTGTTTGAGGGAATGAATCTACTTTTAAACCATTCAGACCCCGCAATTATCAAAAATTCTGTGATGAGTCCAGCTGGAACAACAGCTGAGGGGTGTTATGCTTTAGAAAAAAATGGAGTCAGACAAGCCTTTATGGAAGCGGTAGAAAAAGCTTATCAAAAAGCTTTAAGTTTAAATTAGAATAGGTTTAGAAATTAAATTAAAGGCATTGAGTGAGATTTTAGATAAATTTCTAAGCAATTCCCATAAAGAAGAGGCTTAATGTAAAATTAAACTCACTTATAGAGTCTAAAAATTGATAACTATTTATTAATTTTTTTAAGCCTCTCATCTCATCGCCTTACCCCTTATTGGCTAAAATAGATTAATTATGCTTAAGCACCCTAACAGCCCATCTTTAAATGAAATTTTTCGCCAATTACTCCAGTAGTTAGGCAAAAAACTTAATCCAAATC
>JAOZPA010000109.1 GCA_029932985.1 Campylobacterales bacterium | reverse complement strand
AAGAGCCTGAAAATTCTGTACTCATCAAAGATGCGATAAATGAAGCGATTTATAACCGTTTTCGAGCGAAATTAACGACAAAAGAGGAGGCAAATACATTTATAAAAGTCAAGTTAAAAGGGGTAAAATTGACTCCGCTTAGCTATGACAAAAATGGATATGCAGTGCTTTATAAAAACCATGTAAAGATAAAATTTGATGTTTTGGCTAGGAATCAAAAAAAATATTCCATTACGAGTGAGGGGAGTTATTCATTTACGATTGTGGGTCAAAGTGTAATCTCGGATAAGAAAAAATTTGATGCAATCAAGGTGGCTTCATCTAAGGCAATTGATAAATTCATCTCAAATATCGCTTATCACGGGTGCATTAGTGAAGTTAAAAAGTCAAAATGAACTTCAAAAAATTTTTAGACAAAAAAGCTGATGAATATGAAAAATTTGATATTCATCGAATGCCAAAAATCTATAAATCCATAAAAAATAGGATAGCCTTGCCCAAAATTATTCATATTGTGGGGACAAATGGAAAGGGAAGTTCAGGGCGTTTTTTGGCTACATATCTTTATAAAAATGGTTTTACTGTGGGGCATTTTTCATCGCCTCATATTCAAAAAATTAATGAGAGGTTTTGGCTGGATGAGTGTTTGGCAACCGATGAAGAGTTGAATTTAGCTCATAAGGGGTTGGAAAAAGTTTTGTCAAAAAAACAATTAAATGAGATTTCATATTTTGAATATTTAAGTTTTTTGGCGATTATCTATTTTAAAAATGTTGATTATTTAGTTTTGGAAGCGGGGCTTGGGGGCGAGTATGATTCGACGAGTGTTTTTGATAATATTTTGACCTTGGTAACTCCTATTGGGATTGACCATGAGGAGTTTTTAGGAGATACAATTGAAAAAATTGCAATGACAAAACTTAAGGCTATCCAAAAAGAGGCGATAATTTCCAAACAGAAATTTAATGAAGTTAGTTTCATTGCTCAAAATTTTGATAAAAAAATCACTAAAAGCAAAAAATTATTAACTAATAATCAAAAGAAAGAGATAAAAAAATTTATTAAAAAAAATAATTTACCTCACTTTCAAAGGATAAATCTTTCATTAGCTATCGCTTGTAGCAATTATTTGAATATAAAATTTAATCTTAAGATATTAGATAATTTTATATTTAAAGGTCGTTTTCAAAGAGTTTCTGATAAGATTTTGGTCGATGTTGGGCATAATTTGTTGGCAGTAGATGAAATTATGACCCATTATAAGAAAAAAAAAGTAATTTTATTGTATAATAGTTTTTTTGACAAGAACTATTATGAGATACTATCTCGACTAAAGCCGATAATTAAATGGCTTGAAATAGTTGAGATTGACCATAAAAGAGTTGTAAAAAAAAGAAAACTGATTAAAACTCTTGAGGTTTTAGATATAAAATATAAAACTTTTAAAAAAATAGATAAAAATAGAGAATATTTGGTTTTTGGTTCTTTTGTTGTAGTAAATGAATTTTTAAAAAGGTTGGAAAATCAAAGATATTAGAGATAGATATTTAATTACTATTACAACAATTTCTGGCACGAGACATTTTAATCTACACCAGATAATTAAAGAAGTAATCATCTATTTATCACTTTTTATTATAGCTTTAATAATCGGTGGCTACTACTACATAGAGTACCTATCAACTTCAGTAAATAGAGTTGAACAAAAAATCGAGATTGCATTAAATGAGCAAAAAAATCTTAAAGATAGAAATGATAATTTATCTAATGAGATTGCCCAAAAACAATCCAACTTTGAAGAGCTTGAAGACAAAATTGGTGATTTAGAAAACAAAATGGGCTTAACGGGTGAGGTTTTTAAATCCGATGTGAATATCACAAAACTAGATACAGAAGTGATGAATAATCTGTTAAGACTTTTACCAAGTGGAAGTCCTGTTCAAAATTGTAGAATAAGCAGTAGATTTGGATACAGAATACATCCAATTTTTAAAAGACGAAAATTCCATACAGGGGTAGATTATAGTGCAAGAGGCAAAAAACGAGCCATCAGAACTCAATCAGATGGAGTGGTTTATTATGCACAAAGAAGCCGTGGTGGATATGGATATATGGTGAAAATTGTCCATGCTTATGGCTTTAAAACTTACTATGCACACATGAAAAAGAAATTATTAGTCAAAGAGGGGGATTTTGTAACTAAAGGAGATATTTTAGGATATATAGGCAATACTGGGCGAAGTACAGGAGCTCATTTGCATTATGAGGTTAGGTTTTTGGATAAACCTTTGAATCCACTCAATTTTACAACTTGGAGTGGTAAAAATTTTTATAAAATATTTAATAAGGAGAAAAGAGTACCATGGCAATCTTTGGTAGAAGTAATAACCAATCGAAAATCAGTGTCCAGCCAGTCCAAACATCAGAAACAACAGTAATTTCAACAGGAGCAAAAATAGAGGGCAACCTCAATTTAACATCAAAGCTTCATATTGATGGCGAAGTTAATGGTCAAATTTTTTCAAGCAATAGTGTATCTGTTGGTAAAAATGGAGTTGTAAAAGCAGACTTAAAAGCGGAAAGATTAATTATTAGTGGAGTTTTTGAGGGAAATGCTGATTGTGAAACAATTGAAGTGTTAAATTCAGGTAACTTAATTGGAAATGTAATTGTTAAAGATTTAGTCATTGAAGCAGGTGGAAATTTTGAGGGTCAAAGCCAACGACGGAAAACTCAAACTGCCAAAAATCAATTGACAGATAACTCTAAAACAAGCATTAAAAAATAGGTTTTATTTGCAGTCAAAATTATATGAATTTTTAAAAACTAAGAGAGATACAAAACTTTTAGTTGTCAAAAACTCAAAAGAGGCAAAAATTGCAGAGGATTTATGTCAATATATCGGTTTAAATCCTTATGTTCTTAGTGATTTTAGAGCTATTAAGGGTGATGATTTGCGAAGTTACAAAGAGGAACTTCAACATATCTTAATAGCTTTGAACCATTTCTACACAAATAAAAATACCATTTTAATCTCTCCCATCAAAACTCTTTGCTATAAATTACCAAAAAAAACTATTCTTAAAAATTTTCATCTCTCATTTGCAGATACTATAAATCTCAAAAAGTTTAAAACTAAACTTATTCACTGGGGTTACACTTTTGTCGATATTGTGCAAACCAAAGGCGAAGTCTCTTTTCGAGGTGAGATTATCGATATTTTTACTCTAGCTCATCAGTCCCCTCACCGAATTTTACTTTTTGATGATGAGATAGAATCTATTCGAGAGTTTGTATGTGAAACTCAAAAAAGCATTAAAGATGAGATAGAAACTATCAAAATAACTCCAGCTCTATTTGCATTAGATGAAAAACAGTTTTTTAATATAAATGAAAAAATAGAAAACTCTAATTCAAATAGTTTTTTCAAAGATATGGATAGTTTGGGACTTTGGTATTTAGATGAACTTTCAAGCTATTTAACTATGGAGCTACAATCTATTTTTGTAAATGATTTATCAAATGAAATTGATGAGATTCAATCGTTTTCCAAAATAGATAAAAATATTTTTAATCTTCCAATTGTTCCCGAATCTAAAATTTATAAAGATATAGAACCTGTTGATATTAATGCTTTGATAAATTACCACAAAGATAAAAAGATAAAAATTTTGGCAAAAAATTCAGCTTTGCTCAAAAAAGCCAATATCAAAGATTTAACTAGAGTTCAAATTATTCAAAAAGATTTAATTGTTAATATCTTAGGAGTGGATGAGCTGATAATATCGGTTAATCGTTATAGAAATAAAAAAAGGGCAAAAAAAAGTAAAATAATTATTGATGATTTAAAGTCAGGTGATTATATTGTGCATGAAAATTATGGTATTGGAATTTTTGAGGGGCTGGAAAATCGCCGAATTTTGGGGGCTACTAGAGATTTTGTGGTTATAACTTATCAAGGCGATGACAAATTACTTTTGCCCGTTGAAAACCTATCTTTGATTGATAGATATATCGCTAGTGGAGGAGTTGGGGCGGTTGATAAGCTTGGTAAGGGAAGTTTTACTAAATTAAAAGCAAAGGTAAAGGAGAAACTTTTCAAAATCGCTCAAGATATTGTGGATTTGGCAGCTAAAAGAGAGTTGATTAAGGCTCAAAAGATTGTAACTAATTTAGATGAAATAAAATCTTTTCAAAAAGATGCAGGATTTGAATACACTATTGACCAAAAAAAAAGTATAGATGAAATTTTTCAGGATTTCAACCTCTCCAAACCTATGGATAGATTACTTAGTGGCGATGTGGGATTTGGAAAAACTGAGGTTGCTATGAATGCTCTATTTGCCACTGCAAAATCTGGATTCAATTCGCTTCTTTTAGCCCCCACTACTTTGCTAGTTTCTCAACACTTTAAAACCCTAAAGCAGAGATTTAATAGATATAATATTATTATTGCCAAACTTGATAGATTCACCACCGCCAAAGAGAAAAAAGATATTTTGAAAAATTTAAAAGAGGGAAATATCAATATTTGTGTGGGGACTCATGCACTATTTAATATTGAGGTCAAAAATTTAAGCTTAGTTATCATCGATGAGGAGCATAAATTTGGAGTAAAACAAAAGGAAAAAATCAAAAATTTTCGAGATTTTTTACATATTTTATCTATGAGTGCTACCCCAATTCCACGAAGTTTAAATTTAGCTTTGTCAGCGGTGAAGGGGTATTCGATTATCGCAACGCCACCTAGTGAAAGGCAAGGGGTCAGAACTTTTGTCAAGGAATATGATGAGGTTTTACTAAAAGAGGTGATTTTACGAGAACTCCGCCGTGGGGGACAACTATTTTTTATCCATAATCGAATCGAGACCATCGAGGCAAAAAGACTAGAACTTTTAGATATTTTACCAGAGCTAAAAATCATCACTTTACACTCCAAAATCTCCCCTGCCGTGACTGAAAGAGAGATAATGAACTTTGAAAATGGCAAATATGATATGCTCATCTCCACCTCAATTATCGAATCAGGCATCCATATTCCAAATGTAAATACAATCATCATTGAGGGGGCAGACAGATTTGGAATCGCCGATTTACACCAACTACGAGGACGAGTAGGACGAGAAAGCAGAGAGGGATATTGCTACTATATCGTGGAAAACAAGGAGCTATTAAGCGAACAATCTAAAAAAAGATTAATCGCACTTGAAACAAACTCATTTTTGGGGAGCGGAGCAGTTTTGGCATATCACGATTTGGAAATCCGAGGGGGTGGAAATATCATCGGAGAAGCCCAAAGCGGACATCTCAAAAACATCGGCTATAATCTCTACCTCAAAATGCTAGAGGATGCCATCAATATATTACTGAATAAAAAAGAGGTAGAAAAAAAGGAGAATGAGATAAAATTAAATATCGATGCCTACCTCAACAACTCCTACATCACAGAGGACAGAATCCGACTAGAACTCTACCGCCGACTGAGCCTTTGCCAAAAAGTCAATGATGTTTATGAAATCGAAGAGGAGATGATAGACAGATTCGGCAAAATGGACACCACCACCAAACAATTTTTAGATGTAATCGTTATCAAAATTTTAGCGATGCAAAAAAATATAAAAACTATCTCAAATTATCAACAAAATATAACTTTAATTGGCTTTAATGATACAAAATTTATCCTAAAATCCCCCAGCAAAGATGACGACGACATTATCGAAACTGTCTTGAAATATTTAAGATAATCTTAAGGATTATTGTTTGGCAACGCGACCTAATCCTTATTAAAAATATGATATAATTTAACAAAAGAAAGCTTGACTAAAATTCTTAAAGAAAAATTAGCTTTAGAGCTTTACAAAATACACCATAATTTATAAAAAGGAAGCAAAATAAAAACAAAATTGGCTACGAGGATTGAAGATTTTATGGAGGCTTTAAACACCGAAAAACCCCACATTATCCATTTTAGTGGTCATGGTCATAAAAGTGGTGAGTTGGTTTTTACTTCTCCAAGCCAAAAACAAGAGCCAATTTCTCCAGATATTTTGAAAGCTATTTTTAATACCGCCAAAGAGAATATAAAGCTCATTTTCCTAAATGCTTGTTACTCCAAAATCCAAGCAGAGGCTATCGGTGAAGAGATAGATTTTGTGATTGGTATGAATGCTCCTATTTTTGATGATACCGCTACTCTTTTGTCCTCTTCATTTTATAATTTTTTATCTTCAGGCATAACTATTACTCAAGCATTCAATCAAGCTAAAATAATGGTGGAGGTGAGACATCCAAATGAGGAGAGTATCCCCGAACTTTTGATAAAAAAGGGAGTTGAGGATTTGAAATTAATTAAAAAGGCTGAAAATAAAAAAAGTAATCAAACAACTATAAATCAAAATCATAATGGAGATGGTGATAATGTGGGTGGCAATAAAGTAATAAATATCACACAAAACGGTGAAAAAAATATTGGCAATATTGAGAAGATAGAAACTTTTAATATGAATTGATATATATTGGATTAACAGCCCCGCACGGAAATCTGTTTTTGTCGCACTGTATTAATATCGAACAAGCAAATCAATTAATTTAACTTTAATCATTAAAATTATAAAATAGATATTAGCAGTTGAGTCAAAATAGCAATAAAAAAGAGGAAAAAAGATGTTAAATAAAAGTATAGATTTAAAAAATGGTTCATTTTCATTTAGTGATTATTTTAAATTAAATATTGAAGTTGATGAGTTGTTAAATAGATTTGGGTATCAATTTGAGAAAAGAAAAATTTTGTTTAAAAATGCTAAAGATATAGTTGATGAGGGGTTAAAATCTGATATTGATATGTTGCTTAGTCGTTTGGAGTTTAATACAGAGATAGCAATAAGAGAGTTTTTAATTTCGCCGATTTTTATCTGTTTGATGAAAAGAGTGCAGTTCAATCTAAAAAGTGAAAAAAATATCTATTTTGATGAAAAATTGCGAGGAGTGCTTGATTATTATATAGAAAGCAGTGATAATTTTGTGGTAATTGAGGCAAAACAAAAAGATTTAAATAATGGTTTTAAACAGTTAGCAGTGGAGTTAGTAACTCTTGATAAATTGACAGAACCAAAAGAGAAAAAAATTTACGGAGCAGTAACAATAGGCACAGATTGGATTTTTGCAACGATTGATAGGAAAAAGAAAATAATCACAAAAGATTTAAAAATCTACAGAATCCCCGAAGAATTGGATAAATTGTTGGGTATATTAAGCTTTATTATAGAGGATAAAAAATGGTAGAATATGGGATTACAGCATTGCAAAATCAACCATCACTTTTCAAACAGATGAGAATATCTAGAATTATTGATAAACGAAAACATAAAAATTTAGGTTATTTTATCTCTGCAAAATATGAGGATATAATTTTTAAGATGATAAAAGAGATTGAAAAAAAAGAGAAAATAGCAAAACTTAAAATTTTAAAACAACACCAAGATATGGAATTTTTAGAGATAGGAATTGATGATGGACTTAGGAAATCTATTATCGAAGATATTTTGAGATATAAATTAAGTGATTTAAAATCAAAAATAAATTTTTTAATCCTTGAAATTTAAGGTTTAGTGTTTGGCAATATGCCTATCCGATGAGATTTGTTACAAAAAAACAAACTGGCTTAATCAAATTAAAAAAGATACAAAATAGGATTCTTAGCTAAATACTTTTGAGATTTAGTGTTTGGCAATGCGACCTAATCAAATTTTGAATTTTGGTTAAAATTGGTAAATATAGTTTGGAATCTAAAATTAAGGAAAAGATAAAATTATGGAACAAAAATATATTGATTTTTTTGAAGAAATAAAAAAAATACAAGACAAGATTAAAGCACAGAAAAAAAGAGGTTTAAATGATTTTAATCTCTTAACAATAGTTAGAAAATATCATGAAGAAATTTATCTACATTCTAAAATGATAGGAACTTTATTAAATCCTAATGGATTGCATTATCAAGATACACTATTTTTAGAACTTTTTTTGCAAATAATAGATTTTAAAGATTTTAATTTAAAAAATACTAAAATTTTTTTAGAATATAAAAATATAGATTTATATATTACGGATGGAAATAAA
>JAOZPA010000108.1 GCA_029932985.1 Campylobacterales bacterium | reverse complement strand
TCAAAAATCAAGAATATATTGTCAAAGAGATAAACCGTGAAAAAGATTTTAAAATCTCAATTCAAATCGAAAACCAAGAGGATAAAAATAGTTTAAAACTGCATTTCAGCCCACCACAAGCGATGAACTTTCTGGAAAATGGACTGGAAAAAATGATGAGGCAATAAGGGGTTGCTGACCTAGTGAAGATTGGGGAAGTGGAAATACCGAACCAAATTGGAAATAATCAAAATCCCGTAGGGTGCGATTTTTATCGCACCAATTTTGGTTTAATTTACCAAATAACATCTTTTATTTTTGATAAAAAAACCAATTTGTTATTTGATATTAATTTGGTGCTACAATTTCCGTTGGGGGACTGAAATATTTTGTGCTATAATATTTAAAAAATAATTAGGAGAAGACTATGAGTGAATTAGAAAAAGTTTTAAAAAAGAATGAGGAATTAGAAAAAAGAATTCTAGCACTAGAAGGAATTAAAACAGAAATTGTTCCTAAAATTGAAACTTATAGTTTTAGTAGAATTAGTGATACGATTTTAGAAAAGTTAGTTGATATTGAAAAAAATTATGAGAGAGTTATTTTTGAAGATTGGTTTAATTTTAAATATCAATTTGATGAAAATCTTATAAAGTTTTTGAATGATTTAATAGATAGAAATGAGCTATTAATTTCTGATTATCATGAAGAGGATTTGAAGATAAACTTTATTGCTCCATTAATTACTAAAGTTGATTTTTTTATGCTAAAAGATAGGATTAGAAGTTTTTATAATGAAAAATTAATATATAAAACTGATAAATTTATATTTAATGGTGAAGCTGATTTTATTGTTTCAAAAGGAATGAAAAGGGCAAAAAAACCCTATTTTTTTATTCAAGAGTTTAAAAAAGGTGAAGAGTTTGGAAATCCCCGACCGCAACTTTTGGCTGAAATGATTTCGGCAGTTGAATTAAATAAAACAAAAAGTATGAAAGGTGCTTTTATCGTGGGAAAAGATTGGAATTTTGTAATTTTAGAAAAATTGGGAAAAGATAAATATCAATATTTTTTATCTGAGGCTTTTAATAGCACTAAAATAGCTGAATTAAAAAGAATTTACAAAAACTTACAATTTGTCAAAAATGAAGTAATAGAGATGGTACGACAAGAAAAATCAAAATAATTAGGTCGGTTGCCCAATACTAAAACCAAAAAATGAGAATGGATTTTTGCTCTATGGTGATGTGATTTTTTATGATATAATAGATGGCTTGAGGATTTTAGACCATCAGTTGGAATTAGTAAAAGATTTTAATGGAGGCGGGGTGGTTCATTAAAAAATAAGGAGAGATATTGGATTCAATGTTTGATTCTATGGCAACCTATGGGTATTTAGTGCTTTTTTTATATTCATTTGGTGGAGGTTTCATCGCTTTGGTAGCGGCTGGGGTTTTGTCTTATGTGGGGAAGATGGATTTAGCGACCTCCATCATAATTGCCACAACGGCTAATTTTATTGGGGATATGTTTTTGTTTTATATGTCGAGGTATCATAAATCGCAGATGATGCCATATATCAAAAATCATCGTCGGAAACTTGCATTAAGTCATATTTTTATGAAGAGATATGGTGACAGGGTGATTTTTATTCAGAAATATATTTATGGTATTAAAACTTTGATTCCCCTAGCGATTGGGCTTACGAAATATGATATGAGGAAATTTGGGATATATAACTTTTTTGCTTCAATTTTGTGGGGAGTTTCGATTGGAATGCTAAGTTTTTATAGTGGAGAAGCGGTAATGGATTTGATTGAGTCATCTAAGGAGACAATTTGGTTACCACCACTTGTGCTTTTTTCAATTCTTGGGGGGATATGGTTTTATATGCATAGTGTGACAAAGAAAAAAAGTTGATTTTAAAAATTAATTAAAATAGATATAGGTTTTATCTCTTTTTATTTTACTTTAATAAAGAAACATTTTTATCTCTTTTTCTTTAAAAAATAATGAAGTTTAATAAATGTTTTACAAAAAAATGATATAATGGTTTTTAAAATTTCGATTTAAGGGGTACATAGAATGAAAAAAGTAATTTTATCACTAGTGGTAGCATCTGCAATTGCAGTAGCTAATGATTACAATTTTGAGGCGACAGTTGCTGGAGGAAAAACTTATTATTCATCAGATATTGGTGGTAGTGGAGTGGAAAATGTAGCAACAGGTCACGTAAGTTTGCAATATAATGATATGATTATCAAACCACAATTTGCATTTGAAGGCACAATAGACACCAATTACAAAGGTAGCGATGTAGAAACTGGTACATATAGTATTTTTTTAAATGGTGTTTATGAGTTCACAGAAGATGGAATCGTACCTTATGTTTTAGCTGGTGTGGGTAGAGAAGATGTGAGAAATGGTAAACGAGTAAATTTCAACGATACTATTCTTGGAAATGTTGGTGTGGGTGTGAAAATTCCACTATTTAGTGCATTGGCTCTAAAACTTGAAGCTAGATATATGAAAAGATTTGACGGTGGTGAAGGTAGCGAAAAAGTAATTTTAGCTGGTTTAACTATGGGCTTTTGGAAAAAATCTACAGACGATGACAACGATGGTGTTTTAAATACAGTTGATAAATGTCCTAACACCCCTGCAGGTACAATCGTAGATTCAACAGGTTGTAAAAAGAAGGCAAAAATTATTGTAGCTCCAAAACCAAAAGTGGAGAAAAAAGTTGTAGCTGAGGTTCAGAAAAAAGAGGTAGCTGCTGAGATTGTTTATATCAAAGGTATTAATTTTAATACAGGTTCTGCACGTATTAGAAATCAACACAAAAATGACTTAAATAAAATGGTTACATATTTAAATGACAATCCAACTGCAAATGTTGAGATTGGTGGTCATACAGATTCAAGAGGTTCTGCACGATATAATCAAAGATTATCTGAGAGAAGAGCTATTGCAGTAAAAGCATATTTAACTGGTAATGGTATAGATGGTAGTAGAATTAATGCAACAGGTTATGGTGAAGCTCACCCAATATCAACAAATGATACTAGAAAAGGTAGATTAGAAAACAGAAGAATTGGTCAACCTTAGTCGTAGAAATTTTTTGATTTAGTATTTCGTAAAAGTACCATATCAATTAATAAAATCTCCCACATCTCATGTGGGGGACTAAAAACTAAAAATTATATCTTATTTAATTTCTAATCCTCATTGCCTCTCTAATACAAATCATTTATCAATCTATATCCAATACCTCGAACAGATTTTATCACTTGTGGAGAAGTATTAATTTTTGCAACTTTTTGTCTAATTCGTGAAATAATTACATCTATATTTTTGTAAGAGCTATCATCATTTATAGAATCAATATTGTAAATCATATCATCTCGGCTCACCACACCACCATTTTGAACTATAAGATAAGCCAATATATCATACTCCGCTTTTGTCAAATTTAACTCAATCTCTTTTATCCTGATTGACATCTTATCTTCATTTAAATCAAAAACTCTTTTTTGAACCGTTTTTTTGACACTTGTCCGCCTTAAAATAGATTTAATCCTAGCTACAAGCTCTCGGGGATTGTAGGGCTTAGGGAGATAATCATCCGCCCCTCGCTCCAAACCAATCACTTTATCGGTCAAATCATCTCGTGCGGAGGAGATTAAAATAGGAAGAGAGCTAATCTCACGAATTTTCACAATCAACTCCAACCCATCAATATAGGGGAGAGTCAAATCCAAAATTAGAAGTTCAAACTCCCCATCACGAATCATATCAAGCCCCCTAAATGGGTCATCTGTATTTTTAATCTCTATCTGAAATTTTGATAAAAAGGTGCTGATAATTTCAGCCAATTCCAAATCATCCTCTATCATTAATATCTTATTAATTTCAAAATCCTTTTTTAATAGTTGATTTTTATAAAATCTCCGATTTTCATCTCTTCACCATCATCTAACTCCTCCAGCACAACCCACGATGAATCTGCTGAAATTTGATTTGAAATCTCCCCCTCACCGATTTTTATAGATTGCTCCATTTTCTCACCGCTTATTGGATTTACCGAAGCTCGTGAAGAGTAGATATAGACATCTAAACTCTCTTTTGCCCCCACATCTTTACCTAAAGTTGTCAGAAAAATAGTTTTTTTACCATCCACTCTTTTTTCAAGAATATACCCTTTTTTGGTAAATTGACTCTTTAAACTTTTGGAAATAGAACGAATTGCACTTTGTATGCTATTTTGCACTAGCCCATCATCTCGCTTTTTTGCCCCATAATTGCCTTGAGTATTTTCACTATTAGTTGAACATCGACTAAATGGAACACTTTTCACATTTTGCATAGATGGCAGTTTATAAAAACCTATCGTCCCACTACTACAACCTCTATATCTAAATTTATTGGGACTTTTATGCAATTTCCCATTTTTATCTCTCCAACTTCTGCCTTGTATAAATTGATGAGCAAAAGATGCTCCCGTAACCTTACCTGTAATTAAAAATTCAGCAGACCCCGTATCTATATTTAATTCTCGACTAAGCTCCGCTGCCTCCACCTCTTTTTTCAAATCGATATAATTTGTCTCTCGCTTTATCACATCTACACTATTTGTTTTTGCTAATTGATTTGAAACAGCTGATGCAGCGACCACCCCTAAATTTGCATTTGTAGCAATTCTATTGGAAACTACCTCAAATTTGGTTATCAAAACCTTACTCTTCGTTGCTTTTAATTTGTCCGCCGATGGTAAATTTTTGCTTTTTACCATAGAACTTTTGCTGTATTCACCCAATTTTACTTTTGTCCCACACCCCGTAAAAACTATCGTCAAGAAAATGACAGATATTATAATTCTACTCATCTAAAACCCCTTTTATTTTTTTCTCAAAATTTTTAATCGAAAGCTCTTTAGCCGTTTCATAACTTCTCACCGAACTTCCCGCACTCTCAAATGAAAAATTATCATTTAGCAAATTCCCATCTACTAGTTTGAGATTTATATTTGATTTTATGATACTTTTTCCCAAAGCTTTAATTCTATGCTCTGTTACATTTAGATAAATTACGATACTATCTTTTGTCGGTGAGGGGACTACATTGTACCCTTTTTGAGTGATAATATTTGCCAAAGCTTTACCATATTCACGACTTTGCTGAGAATTTTTAATACAAAATGTTGTCCGATTTTTGAAATCCTGATAGATATTCACATAGTTATGAAGTCTGGAGAGTTGAGTGTTTTTGTCCCCTTGCGCGATGATGGTATCGGTAATCAAAAAATCCTTTTCCAAATTCCCAACCTCAAGAGAAACTTTTTTTAGAACCTTGAGTTTCTGAAATGAACTCCCCGTAAAATTAGCAATCTTCCCATCAAAACTATCCATCTTCATCATAATCCGCTCTCGCATACTGCTTGTGAGTTTCATCTTATCGACTTTCAAAAGCACAAATACCATATCACCTGACATCTCCTGCTTTAAAATCTTGTAATTGTTGAATTTTATATTTGAGACACGAGAATTGATATTTTTCCGTGAACTACTACTGTAACTTGTGGTAGAACTTTGAACCTCACTCTCAAAAGTTGAACTAATCTCAATACTGATTTTGGATGCAATGCTACTCAATGCCACATTCACCGCCTCTTTCTCATTTTTGCCATTGCCCATACCATAAAAATAGGAGTTATCACTTGGAACAGAATTAAACCACTTCGGATAGATAACCTTAGCTTTTTTGCCAACCCCCATACAACCTGTCAGAAACATACCTAAAATAAAAAAAATAATCCATTTTTTTAAATTCATATTAATACCCTTTATAAAATTTTTACAATTATATAGAAATTATTATATAAATCTTTTGAATTTTTAGTAAATTTGGAAATAAATTTTAATTATGAGGGGAAAGACGGGGGAAAGGCAATGAGTGAATTTTTTTAACTCACCTATTACCTCCTATTGAAATTTTATTTTTCTTCTAGTTTGGCTTTAATCTCCATACTTTCGATTTTATCATATCCATTAATCTTATCAAGTACATTAAAACTTTCAGTATCACCAGATGGAATTTGACCAAAAATAGTATGAACTCGGTCAAGATGAGGGCAATCAACAAAGCAGATAAAAAATTGACTTCCGCCAGTATTTCGTCCTGCATGAGCCATTGACAAAGTTCCTTTTTGGTGTCGGCTAGTGTTTTTGTCACACTCACAAGCGATACTCCAGTCTGGTCCTCCTGTTCCCCTACCTTGTGGGCATCCGCCTTGAGCCATAAAGTTAGGTATTACTCGGTGAAAATTCAAGCCGTCGTAAAATCCAGATTTGACCAATGATACAAAATTTGCTACTGTGTTTGGTGCTTCATCTGCTAATAGTTTCAAATTCATTGAACCCTTAGGTGTGTTGATTGTGACATAATTAAATGTGTTCATCTCGTCAGCTGTGTAGTCATAAACTTTTAATGACATATATTCTCCTTAAATTAAAAATGAGATTATAGCAAAAAATAGTTGACAATCTATTAAAAAACTGAAGCTTTAATATTTTATTTCCAAAAAAACAGAGTAATTGAATCTGTTTGAATTTGTAAATTTATAAAAGTTTTAGAAAAAAGTAGAGGATATGGCGGACAGGAAGAGATTTGAACTTTTCACCATAAAAAATTAGTTTCTGACGGCATCCATTGCATTTTTGATAGCTTCGGGCGAGGTATTATAATATGCAAGAGTTGTTTTTATATCGCTGTGTCCTATGGTATCTCTCACTACTTCGGGGTTGTACCCAGCTTCCAATAATTCAGAGATGAGTAAATGTCGAAAACTATGAGTGGAATATCTATTAGAGCCGAGAGCTTTTTGGAGTATTTTGTTTAAAAAGCTTTGAATAGTACCATTTTTTTTAACAATACTATCTTTCTAGGACTACCAAAGAATCATTATCATAACTTTAAAGTTTCTATGTGTCATTTTGAGGCTAAAATACCCCAAATGGAAATTTATTTTTGATAGTTTAAGAATGTTGTTATATAGTATTGTATATAATATAGTATTACTAATTAAGAAAGGAGTAGAGATGGATACTATATCTATAAAGCTTGAAAAAGAGATAAAAGATACATATAAGAAGATTTGCAAAGAGAAAGATAGTACCACGAGTCAAGAGGTTAGAAAGTTAATCAAAAGAGAAATAGAGAAATATTTTAAAGAGTTAGCTGAAAAGGAGGGGAAGCGGTCGTAAGTTGAGTTGTTGGGGTAAAATTGGAAGTTTCACCCCAACAATACATATAAAGATATATGCACCATCAACAAATACAGTATTATTATATCTTTTTTTTGATAAAAAGGAAATATGATGACAAAGTTAGCAGTATTAAAAACAAAAATAGGTAACAATGAGATTAATTCAGTAAATACAAGAGATTTGCATAATGGATTAGGAATTACCAAAGATTATTCTGATTGCTTTCAAAAACTGGTCAAACTAGAATAGACTATATTGTTTCAATGAGAATAGCAACACACATTGCAATGATGAATCAAGGTAAAAAAGCTGAAGAAATTCGTGATTATTTTATTGAGATTGAAAAGAAATATATCACTTCATTAAAAGCTCAAATTCCAAAACCTACACCAACTGATTTAAAAGAGAAAGTTTATCTTAAATTAGTGAGATATATAAAAATTCATGATAATAAAATGGCAAGAAAGATGATAAAGAGTGTGCAAGATTTAACAGCTTTAATGCTAGATGAATTTATCGCTGATGGTTTAATCAAACAAACAAGAGAGGGACGAAAACATTATTTGCACGATGTGGAAGTGATAACACCTCAAGCTGTCTTGCCTAGTGAATTACAGAATATGTTAATGGCTGAAGTGCAAGATGCACTAGATAATCTTGAAAGAGAAAATAGGAATACTACGAATATTCCTAACAACCGCCCTGATAGCTTTAATAGCTTGGGAAGCAAAAATAAAGCTTTGTTGGTTGTTTTCATAGCATTTATTACATTAAATATTATGAAACACAAAGAGGAGATAGAAGAATTATGAAAAAAGGGAGCATTGCTCCCCTAACTAAAGGAGATTAGATGTTTTATTTTGCGGTACTTGGTTACATAGTATATATTCATAGCAAAAAAAGAGAAGTAAGATGAGAG
>JAOZPA010000107.1 GCA_029932985.1 Campylobacterales bacterium | reverse complement strand
ATACAAAAAAAGTAGAATCTTTAGATAAAAAAGAGGAAGATGATTTTGATTTTAGCTTTGATGATGGTGATGATGATATTTTTAAATTTGATGAAAATGAAGATGATATTTTTTCACTTAAAGATAAAGATTTAAAAGATAATACTAAAGTAGAAAATACTAAATCTAAAGAGGATGAATTTAATTTTAATTTAAATGATGATTTAGAGATGGATTCTTTTGATTTAAATGATGACTTTGGTTTAAAGCTAGAAGATGGTAATGATTTGCTTTCAAAGCAAAGAGATGAAGAGATTGATAATTTTGAAAATAAACTTAATCCTTATGATGCCAAAACTGTTTCTTCCGTTTTAGGTTTAGATGAAAGTTTAGTAAAAGAGTTGGTTTTTGATTTTATTTCACAGATAGGTTCATATAAAAATGATTTTTCAAAATCAATAGAGGAGAAAAACTATCAAAATATAGCTAAGCTTTTTATAAAATTAAAAGGTGTTTCCGTCTATCTTATGATAGACAAAGTATCTACTATCATAGAAGAGGCCCAACAGTGCATAGATTCTAAAGATATAGAGGGAATTAAAGAGTCAATAATTAATATTGATTTGTATATTAGTCAATTAAAAAATCTAATATCGTAAAAGATAAAAAGGATAGATAAGTTATGAAGTTAGGGATTAAAAAGAGTTTAAAACTTATAGGTTTATTGCCTATTGCGATTTTATTTATGTTTTCATCATTTTTCCTCTATACCTCCTCAACGGGGTATTTAGAGAGTGATAAGCTTAGTCAAAGACTAAAGACAAATAGAGTTTTGAGTTCATTGACTATTGAACTTGCAAAAGAGAGAGGGCTTACCTCTACCTTTATAGGTAGTAGTGGAGAACTTGCAAAAGAGCCTTTGTTAAAGCAACGGAAAAAGGTAGCACAAGAGATAATGAAGTTTAGAACATATTTTGGTGAACACAAAACCTTAGTAAATTCAAAAATTCAAAAAATCAATTCACTTTTAAGAAATATCAATGTCAAAAGAGCTAAAGTTGATAAACTAGCAATTAGCTTAAATGAGATATTTTTTGGATACTATACTGAAATTACAAAAACGATTAGAAAAGATTTGATGGGTATTACAAACTTTATGACAACTCCTGAAATATCTTCTCTCTCACTATCTCAAATTGCGATGTATGATAATATTGAATATACAGGTCAGATAAGGGGTTTTGCTTCAAATATCTTGGCTCAATATGTTCCTTTTTCCGATGATGAACTCTCTATTGCTATTAAACTTTTTGCAAAAGTTGGTGAAATTGATATTTCTGCGATTGCAGAAGAGGAAACAAGAGTTGCTATTGAGATATTTCTAAAAAAATCTCAAGCAAAAAAAATTGAAGAGGAAGCACTGTTTGCAAAGCTTGACCTTATGAGGGGAGCTAGTAGCGGTGATTATTTAATGGACCCTACTGTTTGGTTTGAGATTTTGACAAATCAAATTATGATTGTTAGTAATGTTGTAAATATTATTAATCTCTCCTTGGAAGCTAAAATTCAAGCCTATAAACAGCAAAACTTTTTTATTATGATAGGAGCTATTATTGTATGGCTATTATCATTCTCTCTATTTATCCTGGGATATAAAATTGAGCAAAGTGTAGCTTCAAATATTGCTGAGCTTGAGGCATTGTTTAAACAAGTTGGTAGAATTATTGATACTAAAGAGCAAGATATTGATTTTGGAACTGCTTCGGGAAGTGAACAAGCCTATAAAATTATTGAAAAAGCGATTGAAAAAATTGAAGTTGAAAGAGCTAGTGCATTAGAGGCAAATAGTGCGAAAAGTACATTCCTTGCAAATATGTCACATGAGATTAGAACTCCGCTTAATGGTATTATTGGATTTACTGAACTTCTTAAAAATTCAGAAATATCTGCTGAAGCTGTTGAGTTTGTTGAAGTTATCGAAAAAAGTTCTGAAAACTTGCTTGAGATTATCAACTCTATTCTTGATCTTTCAAAAATCGAGAGTAATAAAATTGATATTGAAGAGATTCTTTTCTCACCAATTAAAGAGTTTGAAAATGCTGTTGAGGTTTATGGACCAAAGGCTGCAGAAAAAAATATTCATCTTAATTACTATTTAGATCCAAATTTAAATAATTTCTTAAAAGGTGACCCTACTAAACTTAAAGAGGTTCTTGTCAACCTTATGAGTAATGCGGTTAAATTTACTCCAACAGATGGTACAATTACAGTTGAAATCATAAAACTAGAGCAACAACATATCAATAAAGCAAGAGTTCATTTTTCTGTAACTGATACAGGAATTGGAATTGCAAAAGATAAGATAGACCATATCTTTGAAGCATTTTCACAAGCAGATTCTACTGTAACTCGAAAATATGGTGGAACAGGACTAGGAACTACAATTTCTGCAGAGTTTATTCAGATGATGGGTGGAAAGATAGATGTTGAGAGTGAAGAGGGTGTTGGAAGTAAATTTTACTTTACAATTGAATTAGAGGAGACACCATCAACTGAAGTTGACTACAAAAATGAATTTAATGATTTTAACTGTGCAATTTTGCAACCTGTAAATAGTGATACAGATAGAGTTGAAATTATGAAAAAATATTTAAGATATTTTGGTTCTAATGTTGAAAGCTATAATGATTTTTATTCTCTAAAGCAATTGATTAAAACAGCAAATATTAATTTTATAATCTTAGATTATGATTTGGTAAGTGATGAAGAGCTTAATGAATATAAGAGAATTAAACTTCCAATTATGCTTATTCTGAAATCTTCTTATCAGCATAAATATGATAAACATATGACAGATTTTATGAGACCAATTTATGAACCTATAAATGTTACTAAAATTGTAAAATCTTTGGATTTAGCTAGAGAATCATTAGAAAATATTGCATCTAAAAATAATGTAAATATTGCTCCAAATTCAAATCAGCAATTTAATGGAGTTGGACAAGATAGAAGTAATATAGAAAAAGTAAAGCCTTCTCGAACTGTTAAAAGGATGAATAAGGCAAA
This sequence comes from Campylobacterales bacterium, assembly GCA_029932985.1. Lineage (GTDB taxonomy): Bacteria > Campylobacterota > Campylobacteria > Campylobacterales > JAOZPA01 > JAOZPA01. The sequence continues at coordinate 5,202 of JAOZPA010000107.1, read as the reverse complement.
AGCTCGAGGTAAAAACTTTGATGCTAATGTTTTAGTTGCAGAAGATAATGACATTAATCAGAAATTGATTAAAAGAACTTTAGAGGGACTTGGATTAACTATCACAATTGCAAATAATGGGTTAGAAGCTTATGAAACTATGCAAAAACACCATTTTGATCTGATTTTTATGGATATTGCAATGCCTGTAATGGATGGAGTTGAAGCTACTCATAAAATTTTAGAATATGAAGAGAAAAATAATGAACCTCATATTCCAATTGTAGCACTAACGGCAAATGCACTTAAGGGTGATAGAGAAAGATTTATGGGTGAAGGGCTAGATGAATATGTTACAAAACCTATTAAAAAAGATGACATCTTAAATGTTCTAAATATGTTCTTATTTGATAAAATTGTGGTAGAAGACCGACCTAGTATTTTTATTGAAAGTGCAAATCAAGCAAAAACTTCAACACCATCGCCAACTACAAGTGGTGAAAGTTTTGATATTTTAGTTTTCAAAAAAAGTTCAGTTGAGACAAAAATTTTATCATCAATGATATCAAGATTTAATAATTCCATAGATAAAAGTGATGAGTTTGATGATTTTCTAGAGAAAATTACTACAAATACTTATAAAGTTGTCTTATTTGACAAAAATGCAGATGGAGTAAATCTTGATATGGTAATATCAAAGGTAAATGGAGCTTCTACAAAACCTGCGACTATTGTTTTTGTAGAGGATTTAGAGGATAATAATGTAGCTGGTAAGTGTGATGAAGTTGTGAGTGGAGCTTTAAATCCTGCAACGTTAGAAGCTCTTTTAAAAAAATATGTGTAGTGAACGAAAGGTAAAATTATGGCTAAAAAATTGAAAGTTTTGTCAATTGATGATGATTTCATTAATTTAAAATTGATAAAAATGATGGTTGGTAAAAGTGACAAAGTAGAAGAGGTGATTGAAGCATCAAATGGCTTAGATGCTTTAAATGTTTTGGATCAAAGAGATGATATTGATTTGGTTTTATTAGATATAAAGATGCCTGTAATGGATGGCATAGAGGTATTAACTACTCTAAAGGCAAAAGGTCTTACTGATAAAATTGCGGTTATTATCATAACAACAGATGAAACGAGAAAAGCTGAAGCTATGGATAGTGGAGCTTATGATTTTTTGACCAAGCCTGTGAGAAAAGAGGAATTAGATAGTAGAGTAGAGCAGATATACCAACTAACTAATCAATAAAAAAAAGATTGATGCAATTTTATTGCATCAATCTTTTTCATTAATAATCAGTATTTTCTTACATTCTATTCATAATACTCCCTCCTTTTTATTTTTTGCTTATTTGAATATTTATTAAATTTAAATATTTTGATAATCAAATATATCAAAAAAAGGTTATTTTTATGAAAAAACTATTTTTATTTTTATTGTTTATTTCGTTACTTGAGGCAAAAGTTATTATGAATGTAATACCTGTTATCGAAAAATCTAAATTGGAAAAAGGGTTAGAACCTCTTCGACTGGTATTAGAGGAAGCGTTAGGGGAAAAAGTTGTAATTAGAGTTAATAAAAATTATAAAGAGGGTGAAGATGAAATATTTGAGGGTAAAGTAGATTTAGCATTTTTAGGTCCTATCGCTACTGCAAAATTGATGAAAAGAAGTCGTTATCTTATCCCTTTGGTAAAATTGGTGAAAGATGGCTCGACGAAATATAGAGGGGCAATAATAGTTAAAAGAAACTCCTCCATCAAAAGAATGAAAGATTTTAAAAATAAAAAATTTGCATTTGGAGATTCAAGCTCGACCCTCTCTACTGTAATTCCCAAATATATGCTAAAAAGAGCTGGTATTGAACTACATAGTTTAGATAAATATTACTATACGGGTTCTCATTCAAATGTCATAAAATATGTTATTAGTGGAAAAGCTGCAGGTGGAGGTGTCAAAGCAAATCTTGTAAAAGAATATTTAAATCAAATTAAAGTTTTGAAATATACAATGTATGTGCCCTCTTTTACCATTTTGGCAAATGCAAAATATACAGATAGAAGAAAATTATCAAAAATTAAAACCGCTTTACTCAAATTTAAAAGCTCACACAATAGTATAAAGATTGGTCCATTTGGAAAACTAGATGGATTTAAGAAAGCTTATAAAAATGAATATAAAAAATTTTATGAGATGGTAAAATAATATGTTAAAAAAAGAGACTTTTTTATAAAAAAAATCTTAAATTACTTAATAGATTTTAATATTAAAGATAGTTATGATATAATCAATTCCATTAAAATTTGAGGAGAAAATAGGTGTTATTTCAAGATGAAGATGATGTTTTTGTAGGAAGTCCACGGAGTAAATATTTCGATATAATATTTCATGCTAGTAGAGGTTTATCAGAGCAAGAGTTAGATAAAAATTTGGATAAAATCGCTGCTATGGAGATGCTTTTAGAGGAGATGATGGGTGAAGATAAAGATTTAGAACAAATTCTAAGAAATTTTATTATTCACAATGACCAAAAAATCGAAGATCGAAAAGTAGATTTGTATATTAATGGTATGGGTAATATTTTGACCCAAAATGAGTAAGAGGCAAAGATTGAAAACTGTAGAAAATCTAATGCTATCTTTTGTAGAGGAGTTTGATAATGAGTTTATCAAAACTCTCTACCAAAGAATTCCTAGCGGAAAAAAATTACGAACTAAGCTTATTTTAAAAATTGCAGATAAAAATGACCAAAGTATAAAATTGGCTTCTATTATTGAGCTTATCCATATGGCTAGTTTATTGCACGATGATGTAATTGATGAAGCCGATACTAGACGAAATGTTGACTCCATAAATGCTATTTTTGGAAACAATCGTGCCATTATGCTTGGTGATATTTTATATTCAAAAGCCTTTTATGAGTTGACATCTTTTGATGAAAAAATTGCAAAAGTTATCTCAAATGCAGTTACCTCCCTCTCTATTGGAGAGCTTTTAGATGTGGAATTTACAGAAAGTTTTAATTCTGATATTGATAAATATTTTGATATGATTTATAAAAAAACAGCCTCTTTGATTGAAGCATCTGCAATAACTTCAGCGATATTGGCAGGTAAAGATACAGAAAAATTCAAAACTTATGGCAAAAATTTGGGACTTGCTTTTCAGATTATTGATGATGTTTTGGATATTATCTCCGATAGCAAAATTTTGGGCAAACCTGCTCTAAATGATTTCAAAGAGGGCAAAACTACACTTCCCTATATCTATCTATACAACTCTTTAAATACAGATGATAAATTAAAACTCAAGTCAATGTTTAAAAAAAATTTAACTAAAAATGAGCTTGATTGGATAAAATTAAATATGCAAAAAACTAAATCGATAGAAAAATCTGTCAAACTCGCAAAAAAATTGGGTTTAGAGGCACTAGATGCAATCAAAGATGAAAAAAATCCAGAACTTGAAAAAGTGATTAAAGATATGATTGAAAGAGAGTTTTAATGCACTATTTAACTATTAGTTTCACACACAAAAATACCAGTATCGAAATCCGAGAAAAACTTGCATTTAATAGTGACGAAAAACTTTTGTCCGCCTATAATTTAATAGCAGATATAGAATATGTAAATGAGATAATCATTCTTTCAACCTGCAATCGAGTCGAAATTGTCACAAGTGTAAATCAACCCCTAAAAGCGATTGAGCCAATTTTCAAAGTATTAGGTAAAATCACAAATGTAGCGGTCGAGGAGCTTGAAGGCAGAGGTGAAACCTATGAAGATAGTGGTGCAATTCACCATCTTTTCGCAGTCATCTCATCGCTAGATAGTTTAGTGATTGGTGAAACTCAAATTGTGGGTCAATTAAAAGATGCCTTTCGTTTCTCTTTTGAGCATAAATTTTCTTCCCAAAAACTGGCAAGAGCGATGCACCATGCTTTTAGATGTGCGGCTACTGTGCGAAATTCTACCGAAATTTCCAAAAATTCAGTTTCAGTTTCAAGTGTGGCTGTCAGTAAAGCAAAGGAAATTTATGGTGGAAGTTTGGGTGGATATACTGCTTTGATTGTGGGGGCTGGAGAGATGAGCCGACTTGCCTGTGAACATTTGATAAATGCTGGAGTTAATCTGATAATCTTCAACCGAAATATCAAAAAAGCGGAGGAGTTAGCCTCAAATCTGGGAGGAACTGCTCATGCTGAACCATTTTCTAAATTGACAGAATACATAAACAAATACCGATTGCTTTTTACGGCAACTTCCGCCCCTAATTGTGTGATAACCAAAAATATGGTGAAGGAGAGGGATTTTGATAGAAATTGGTTTGATATTGCAGTGCCTCGGGATATTGAGGAGAGTGAATTTGAAAATGTCCATATCTATGCGGTTGATGACCTTAATCTGATTGTAAATAAAAATTTAGAGTTACGAGATGAGGAGGCAAAATTGGCTTATTCGATTGTGGGAAAATCTTCGATGGAGTTTTTTAAGTGGTTAGATACACTTTCTGTTGACCCCCTCATTAAGGAAATTCGCCAAAATGCAAAGCAATCAAGTAAAAAAGAGTTGCAACGAGCTTTAGATAAGGGTTATATTCCAAAAGAGTATAAAAAATCGGTTGAGAAAATTTTACACCAAGCTTTTAATACATTTTTACATACACCAACGAAAAACTTGAAACTTTTTGCAGACCATCCTGAAAGTGATATAATTGTGCAATCGATGCAAAAAATTTTTGAACTTCAAAGCCACCAAAATAAAACCATAAATACCTACAAATGTGAATATCAGATGGATAAAGATTTATGATTTATGACTGAAAAGATATTAAGAGCAAAATATAGAAGAGTGCTAGAAAAGTTTGTCAAAAAAACTATTGCAGTACTCAAGAAAAATGAATTTAATTTAAAAAATTACTATTTTTTTATCTCAAGCTATGAAAAAGAGATGGAGGAGATAACAAAAATTAGATTAAATTCCCCCTACCTAACTGCCCTAGAAAAATATTCTAACCTTTTAATCTACTTTAGATATAACCACTCAAAAGATTTTAAAGATGAAAAAAATATACTTTTAAAAGAGGCAAATCTACTTCACAAAGAAAAAAATAAAACTATCTATAAAAAAACAAAATATAGAAAAAATGATTATAATGATGGCTATTAAGTGATAGAAGATAATATCCATCATAAATTTATAAAAAAGCAATATAGCAATAAGT
>JAOZPA010000106.1 GCA_029932985.1 Campylobacterales bacterium | reverse complement strand
ACAAAAAGTTGCTAGAATCACGATAAGCATCTGCTTACTAATGAGTGGAATCAAAAATTTCCAGTTGGAGATTCCACTCGGCTTTAACATTATTATAAATTTAAAATCTTTAAAAAAATTTCATTCCTATATTGTATAGAAAAAATGATTAAAAAAAACTTAAATAGATAATCTCAAAATAACCACTTTCTCTCACTTTATAGCATAATTAGATTTAAACCAATATTGAATTAAGTTTTATTCCTTAAACTTCCTCAGACCCCGAAGTTGTTTGAAGTTGCTCAGATTTGAAAATGATATAGAGAGTGAGCAATTTAAAGCAATTTTTAAAAGATTATAGGATAGAATATCTAAAGAAAAATTTAAGGAGAGAAGATGATTATTTTTAGGTTATTTATTTTGCAAAGCTTATTTATTAGTTATTTGTTGGCGGAGACTATAGGGTTGCTTTCGGGGTCAAATTCGGGGACTTATATCAAAATTGCCAGAGATATTGCGGAAGTTAGCAAAGATGAGATGAACATCAAGGTCTATAATGGTGGGAGTTTGAAAAATATCGAAAAAGTTCTAAGTGATAAGCATTCTCAATTTGCAATTGTGCAATATGATGCCCTGCTTTACAAAAGAGATATTTTGGGAAAAAAGGATTTGTCCGATAAAATCAAGATGATATTTCCACTTTACAATGAAGAGATTCACATAATTGCCCGAACCGATAGAGGGATAAATAGTGTGAGGGATTTGGCTGGAAAAAAGGTGAATATGGATAGGAAAAATAGTGGCTCGTGGGTAACTGCGACGATGATTAAGAAACTGCATAAGCTAAATTGGATGGAGTTTAATTACTCTCCAAAAGATGCTTTGCTCAAACTTACGAAAGGTGAGATTGATGCTTTTATCTATGTGGTTGGTCAACCTGCTCCGATTTTGTCGAAACTTCCAAAGACAGCTAATGGCATTATTAAATTGATTTTTCCTGATGTGAGTAACTTCTATCCCCAAACGAAAATTGAAAAAAATAGTTATAAGTGGCTTAAATCTAATGTCAAAACTAATACCACAAAAGCACTTTTTGTAACCTATAATTATGGCGAAAATCGGAAAATTCCGAGATTTGATTATTATCTGAATAATATCAAGAAAATGGCAAAAGTTGTGAATAATAAATTGACATATCTACGAAATAATAAACATCCAAAGTGGAAAGAGATTAATCCTTACGATATTCAAGGGGTGAAGTGGCCAGTTCACAAAGTTGTAAATAAGCAACAAAGTCTGATGATTGGGATGAAAAGTTGTGAAGACCTTCCGACTAAATCGGAACAAGATATGTGCAATGCTCTAAAAGGGCAATAGCGAATTAGTGAACCCCCATATTAAATATGGGGTAAATATAAGTTATTTTTTACTATATGGATTCACAGGTAAAGCAGAGGGAGGAAGCAATTTTCGTCGCTCAATTCTATCATCAGGTGCATAATTTGTAGCCAAATAATCCAAAATCTCTTTTTCCGTTTTGGCATCAAATTCCCACAACCCTTGAGTTTTTTGCATCCACACTATCATCTCTTTCCAAGTATCTCTATCTCCCCGTTGCAGGGTGATAAATTTCGCAGAGTGGCAAACGGTGCAGTTTGCTTTTACCGTATCCACCCCATCAGCTACAATCAAACCTGTTTCTGGGTCAATTCCTTTGGTCTTAGTCACTTGTTTTGGAGCAGCAGCATTTAAATTTAGAGATAAAAATGAGGCAACCGCCAAAGAAAGTGTTAATTTTAATAGAGTTTTCATCTTCACTCCTATACAGCTTGAACAGCGATTCTATGACAAGAATTATTTAAATAACCTCGTGGATTCCACCCTGGAAGTACCATAGGTTGGGACTTTCCTCGTGAGTCAATAGCCCTTGCCCAAATCTCATAATAACCATCTATCGGCAAACTAACTTTCGTTGTAAACTTTTGCCAAGCATGTTTATTTGCAGGTTTTGCCAAATTCGTATCTTGCCAACTAGCCCCAAAATCGATAGAAACTTGAACTCTCACCACCTCTAAATCCCCAGCCCAAGCTTTTCCACGAATCTCAAAGGGTTTTCCAGCCTCTTGACTCACGCCAGTTTTTGGGAAAGTAATCAACGATTTTACAGGCATAGACTCAATAATACACATATCTTTCTTAGGTACTTTTGTCCCCGGAGCGACTGGTTTGCACGGCACTCGATATGATGCACCTGTCATCTTTTTTCCATCGTGAATCGTATCTCGAATCATCAATTTTTTTAGCCATTTCCCACTTACACTCGCTGGCCAACTTCCACTCACAAGTCGGAGCGGATGCCCATTTTGATATGGAATATCTTCGCCATTCATCGACCAAGCTATCAAAGTCTCAGGCTCTAAAGCTTTATGCATCGGCACACCACGGGAAATTACAGGCTTTTTCGGGTCACCACTCAGATGAGTATCTGCACCCTTATAACCTACATAAATTGCTTTTTGAGTCAGCCCAATATCAGCCAAAACATCTTTCAGCCTCACACCAGTCCACGAAGCACAAGCTATCGCCCCCGTACTCCACTGATTTCCTTTTGCAGGGGGATTAAACTCACTTCGCCCATTTCCACCACACTCCATCTGAAGTTGATATGTGTAATGTTTATATTTTTTCTTTAATTCAGGAATCGAAATTGTAAGAGTTTCGACCTTCGCAGTCCCCTTATCAGCAACTATTTCAAGTGTCCATTTATTAGGATTTATCTTTGATTTTTCTGGTGGCTGACCATTATTTCGCACAAAAAAGTGTTTTCCAGATGTTATATCTTCATCCAAAAGATGTGGTGGAGTTTCTGCATTAATTGGTCTGTCATTTAAAATTCTTAAACCCTCTTTGCCCTCAATTGAAAACTTTTTATCTCCAGCCGCCATCGCTTGAGGGATAAATCCACTAGGCATTTTATCAGAAAATGGGATATTTGACCCCACAACCGCCACCATCGCCAGAAGTGAACTTTTTTTCAAAAATCCCCGTCTTGTAATTGGGTCAACTTCTCTATCCCATACTATTTTATCAGCATTTTGTGGGTCTTTCGCATACAGTTCGTGAATTCCTATCTCTTGTACATCACTTTTCATTAGTAGCTCCTTGTTTAAATAATTAAATGGAAGTCTATAATAAAAATTTATAATTGTCAACTGAAATAGATAAGTTTTTGTTATATCGATGAAAAAAAATGATATTTTTGTGTCATAAGTAACACTTCTTTACTTTTAAAGCTAGTTTAAGCAAAAGTAGAAAAATATTAATTTTAAGTCATATTTTAGTATAAATTACACTATTTCTTATATTTATTATAAGATTTAATATTTTAAAAAAATAGGGATAATAGAAGTTCTTCTTTTATATCCCATTTTTTTACCTAACTAGTGGAGTAGTTGGCGATAAAAATTGGATGTTATTTAATTTCTAATCCTAAATACTCTTAATCGCCTCATAAGCCACATTTATCATCTTGTCAATCTCATTTTTTTTAATCACATAGGGTGGCATAAAATAGATTATATTTCCCAGTGGTCGCAGAAGCACCCCATTTTTGAGAGCATATTGATAGACATTTAAGCCAATTCGCGTTTGGGGTTCATAACCCTTTAGCTCAATTGCCGTTATCATTCCAGTTTGGCGAACCTCTTTGACATTTGATAAATTTTGAAATTTTTTAACTGAATTTTTGATATATTTTATCTTTTTTAAATTTTTTTTAATCACATTATTTTTTTCAAAAATATCCAAAGTAGCATTTGCCGCAGCACAAGCGATAGGATTTCCCGTGTAGCTATGTGAATGTAAAAATGATTTGCCCTCACTATAATCACAATAAAATTTACCATAAATTTCATCGGTAGTCAACACCACCGCAAGGGGCAAAAATCCTCCAGTAATCCCCTTTGAGAGGCAGATAAAATCGGGAGTAATTTTGGCTTGTTCAAAAGCAAACATCGTCCCCGTTCGCCCAAATCCAACCGCAATTTCATCCGCAATAAAGTGAATATCATATTTTTTACAAAGTTTATAGGCAAGTTTAAGGTAAAGTGGATGATACATATTCATACTTCCAGCACACTGCACCAACGGCTCAACAATCAAAGCACAAATATTATCTGGATTTTGTTGAAAAATTTTTTCCAGCTCACCCGCTTTTGCAATTGCCGATTTTTTACTAATCTGATATGGTACAGGTGTGTGTATCGGAGTCATCATCATCTCTTTATATGGCTCTTTGTACAGCCCCACATCACTTACACTCATTGCCCCTAAAGTTTCACCGTGATATGAATTTGTCAATGATACAAAATGTAACCGTTTTTTGCCCTGATTTTTATAATAATGAAAACTCATCTTTAAAGCCACCTCAACCGCACTTGAGCCATTATCGGCATAAAAACACTTATTTATATTTTTTGGCATAAGATTTATCAATCGCTTGGAGAGTTTTATGATGGGCTTATGCGAAAATCCAGCAAAAATTATATGCTCCAACCTATCGACCTGTTTTTTAATTTTTTTGGCGATGTAGGGGTTTGTATGCCCAAAAAGATTTACCCACCACGAACTAATCGCATCGATATAGATATTTCCATCATAATCCTCAATATAAACCCCTCGCCCCTTTTTGATAGGAATAAGTGGCAAAGTCTCATAATCTTTCATCTGCGAACACGGATGCCAAATATGGGCTAAATCCTCTTTTATCAATTTTTCATTATTCATTTTTTACCTTAAATTTTTTAATATATATGTCTCATTGCCTTCTTTTCACACCCCTTTTTTATTACCCCACAAGCGGATGTGCAGTCTATCCATATAGATGTAGCCGTTTTTTTTGCAAAATTCCACTAAAATTTTATCGTGGAGGTTAAGTTTTTGAGGAGTGTCGCCCAAAGGCATACAGTAAATATCGGTTTGGGGGCATTGAGCCGTGATTTTTTTTATCTGCTTATCTGCTTTTTGATTAGTTATGAGATTTTTGTCTAGCACAAATTTAAAAAAACTTTTTTTTGTATTATTGATGAGATTTTTGATAGCTTTTGGCTTGATACGATTTTTTTTATCCTCACCAGAGTTTGAGAGTTTGACCCCCATCGCAAAAATTATTTTTTTGTAAATCGGAAATCTTTTAAAATCTATCTCTATGGTTGTATTTGTCTCAATTGTAATTATAAAATTTCGCTTAATCAGCCACGAGATAAACTCATAAAATATTTTATTTTTATAAAAGAGCAATGGTTCGCCGCCAGTGATTACAATATGGGGTTTAAATGAGAGATTTTTAAGGTGATTCTTTACAATATTACTAAGTTGTTTTTTATCATAAATACTTACCCACTCCTGCTTAAAATCCCTATTTACCGCTTGAATCGAATCACAACCCTTAATAATCTCTCCCGTAATTGGTGAAATAATTTGACTATTGAACCCCTTGCAAGTCAGATTACAGCCCCCAAACCGCAAGAAAATGGAGTTGAATCCTGCAAATTTCCCCTCACCCTGAATGGTGTAAAAACTCTCAACTAAATACAAATAAATCCTTGATTTTTTGAAATATTATAGCATTTATAAGCTGTATTAAAGATGGCAATTGAGTATTTTTTTTAAAAAAAACATAAAAAATAATAATAAATTAAAAATTAAAAGCTTTTATTGTAAAATTCAAATATAATATAGTTTAAAGTTAAAGGATAAAAAATGAGAGAGCCGATAAAAAATTATGTGGAAACGTCTATCTTTAATAAGATAAAAAATGTGAATGTCAAGCGGAGTATTACGTTTGGGGTTTTGAGTCTTATTCAAGCTATCCTTGCTATTTTTACTATTCTGGTGATTGTTTTTTTGGCAAAGGAGTTTTTGAGTTCTACAAATCCGCAAAATATTTTTGTTGAGTTTCTATATTTTGTCCTATTTTATCTTATAATTTTGTTTTTCCCAACAACTCTTTACTTTTTGATAAAAAAATATTTAATGAAACTAGATGCTATGCTGGATTATTTTGAAAAAAAATTTTTCCAAAAGATTGATACAGATTTAAGTTATAAAAAAGATGATTTTATCGATAAAGATGACCTGCACAAAAGTAAATTAATTTTGGGAGAGAGTGATAAATATAATGGAGCTAATCTCGTGGTTGTCAAGGGCGAAAATTACAATATTAGTTTTTCAAATCTCACCATCAAGAATCAAGCGGAATCGCTTTTTAATGGGATATTTTTTAAGATTCATTTCAAGAAAAAGTTTGCTGGTGAAGTGATAATCGTGGAGGGGCTGAATTTTGAGATAAGTGAATTTGATGAGATGAATTTACAACTGGTTGATGACCTTGATTTTGAGCAGAATTTCACGATATATTGTGATGAGCAGGATTTGGTTCATAAAATCCTAAATCAAAATTTTATACAGGATATTATAGCTTTGAAAAATCAGTTTAAAATGCGATTGTCATTTATAAATGGTGAATTTTTTATAGCAATTTTTATGGATGAAAAAACTATAAAAGAGTTTCAAAATCCAAATAAAAAAATCGAACTTTTTAGTTTGATTGTCAATATTGTAGATGATTTAAGTATGGAAAATATCTAAGTCCCCTCACCGCTGATTTGTTTTTTGGAAGTGGCGGTGAGATTACTTTTCACTTCTAATTAAGAATTAGAAATTAAATAAGATATGATTTTTATTCCTAAAACTATTTTTGAGTAAATTTTCTGACCTCTTTATCAATTATAAAAATTTCTTCTATTGATAAGGGTTTGACATTATGAAATTTTTGGTAAGCTTTTAGGGTTATTTTTGATATATCCAAAAAGCCTATCTTTTTTTGCAAAAATTTTTCAACTGCTATCTCATTCGCTGAGTTCACAATAACCCCAAGGTGAGGATTTTTTAGAATATCATCTTTTATCTCCCAAATTGCATATCTATCTTTTTTAATCTCTCGAAACTCCAAACCACCCACTTTTACCAAATCCACAGGTTTTACAATCTGGGTTTTTATCTTTTTATTCACAGCATAAGCGATGGGAAGTTGCATATTTGCCGTGGCGATATGGGCGGTGGAGCTACCATCTTTGAAATCAATCAAAGCATGAATTAGAGATTTTGTCTCGATAATTGCATCTAGTTTTTTGATATTAAAAAGCCACTTTGCCTCCAAAAGTTCAAATAATTTATTTGTCATCGTTGCTGAATCGATTGTAATTTTCTGCCCCATCGACCAGTTTGGATGGTTTAGAGCTTCAGAAATCGTTACATTTTTTAGCTCATCTAGCGGTGTATCTCTAAAAGCCCCACCACTTGCGGTGATTATCATCTTTTTTGGTTTTTTATCATTTAGCAAATACCAAAGTCCAAAATGTTCACTATCGATTGGAAAAATATTGGAGGTATCTACAAATTTCCCACCAACCACTAATGACTCTTTATTTGCCAAAGCGATTTTTTTATTTAGTTTTATAGCCTCAAGAGTTGGTTTCAATCCAGCAAATCCCACCAAAGCATTTACGACTAATTTTGATTTGGCTAAGTTTAAAACTTCCAAAATCCCCTCACCGCCAAAGAAAACTTTTTTGTGATTTACCTGTTTTCTAAGATTTTTAGAACCAATCACCACAAATTTGGGATTAAACTTTTTTATCTGCTTGTTTAATAAATCCACATTTTTATTAGCAGTTAAAACCTCAATTTTTAGATTAAATTTTTTTGCCATAATTAGAGTATTTACCCCAATTGAACCCGTTGAGCCTAAGATTATCAAAAAAAACTCCTATATTTGTTATTTTTTGTTGCTTTTTTTATATTCCTGATAAGATTTATCAATCAATTCTGATATTGTGCCTGATATTATCTCCCAAGATTTTTCATCATCTTCATTTAAATATTTCATTTTTGTTTTTTTACAAATACCACTATCAAGTAATTGATAAAACTCCCAATATAAGCCATCTGTTAAAATTCCATAAGATATTTTTGTTTTATTTTGAAGATTCATTGAATACAATTCGGCAACTAATTGCGGAATACTATCTCTTAACAAACTTCTTTTTGCTTCCACAACTGCTAATATTGGTTTTTTGATGAAATATCCTTGAGGCAAAATCATTATATCTATAAAACCAGTTAATGATTTTTCTTTATCTACATTTAAAGGTGAATGCAACTCTACCTCAAAATTAATATTATCTAATCTATTTTCAGATTTGAGGTAATCCAAGGCTTCATCAATCAAAGGTGTTATCAATCTTTGCTCTCTATCTGCTTCTGTATTTA
>JAOZPA010000105.1 GCA_029932985.1 Campylobacterales bacterium | reverse complement strand
GAATAGGTATTATTTGTGTTTTAATATGTTTACAGAAGAAACAGGAGAACCAAAATAATCTCATACTTGCTAGAAGCTATGATTTTATCATAAAGTATCTCTCGTTTTTTTTCACTTAATTTTTTGGAATCTGTCAATCCTCAATTTTATGATGTAAAATAACTTCTGCTACCACTAGTGGTCCAGCCAGACATTCTCGTCCAGCTTCATCAACTCCATACAACATTATCTTAGTTTATCTTTAAAAAACTTCAAAGCATCCTCCATCTTCCTCTCCAAAAGTGCCTCATCACTTCCCTCTAGCAAAATCCTCAAAATTTTTTCAGTCCCCGAATATCGCACAAGTGACACCAACCCCAAATCATCCAAAGATTTCATAAATTCACTATACCCTTCAATCTCCTCAAATGGCAATTTTTGATTAATTTTCACATTTTCTTTAAGTTGCGGATATAATTCAAATGGATTAAAAAGTACACTAGAATTTTTCTTGCTCTTTAAAATATAAGCTAAAACCTGCATAGCAGATGCCAAAGTATCACCCGTAGTTGAAACATCACTAAGGATAATATGCCCACTCTGCTCACCACCAAAATTCAAATCCCTTTTTTTCATCTCCTCCAAAACGTGCTTATCCCCCACATCTGAACGATAAAGTTTGATTTTATGCGACGATAGATAATCTTCCAAAGCTTTATTACTCATAATCGTAGATACAACCCCATTATTCTTCAGTTTTCCTTGACTTTTAAGATATACCGCCATTGCCCCCAGCAATTTATCACCATCAATTATATTTCCCTTGCTATCAACCACTACAATTCTATCTGCATCACCATCACAGGCAAATCCCACATCTGCACGAACCTCATTGACCTTTTCCACCAACTTCTCAGGATACATTGCACCACAATTTTTATTTATATTCTCACCAGTTGGGTCATCATTTAATACAATCACCTCTGCCCCTAGCTCTCGCAAAATCAAAGGAGCAACTTTATATGCCGCCCCATTTGCAGTATCAATTACAATCCTAAAATTATTCAAATTTAGCTCTTTAGGAAATGAATTTTTGATATGCACAATATATCGCCCCAACACATCATCTACCCTTTTCGCCTTGCCAATCTCCATCTCTTTTTTCTGAGATGCCTCAATCAACTTCTCATCATAATAGATTTTTTCAATCTCCCCCTCCTCATCTGGTGAGAGTTTATGACCATTGTTATCAAAAAATTTTATCCCATTATCTTGGTATGAGTTGTGACTTGCACTTATCATTATCCCTGCATCACACCGCAAATCATTTGTCAAAAAAGCGACTCCAGGGGTGGGGATTGGACCTACATCTATCACATAATATCCCACCGCCGTTAGCCCTGCACCGATAGCTTTCTCTATCATATAACTACTTTTTCTGGTATCTTTGCCAACTACAATCCGCTTAGAAATCGCATTTTTTTTAAAATATATCCCTGCCGCCATCGCTAATCTCATCGCAAGTTGTGCCGTCAGCTCAACTCCTGCCTCACCCCTTACTCCATCTGTTCCAAATAAACTCATCCTATCCCCCTCACATTTGTATCAAAAATTTTTTTCACTAAGCCCTTAAAATAGAGCTTCTCATCCTCAAATCGCAATGTCAACTCCTCACCACTTTTTGGATAAACTTGAGTAATCGCCTTCACTTTTTTATCCAGATAGGCTTTGTAAAAACAACTTGCCATCCCCGTGCCACAAGCCATCGTCTCACCCTCGACCCCTCGCTCATAAGTTCGCACAAAAATATGCCCATCATCCACAAGTGCAAAATTTACATTTGCATTATATTTATATCTCATCTTAGAAGCCACCTCTTGAGAATAATCCTCCAAATGATTCACAAAGGTCACCAGATGAGGCACACCAGTATCATAAAAGCTCCACTCAAAATCAAACTCAGAAAATGGTGATTTTAACTCAATTGGGTCTGTTAGCATAGTTTCCACCTCTTGTCCCCTCACCGATGATTCTATTACTCCAGCTAGGGTGAGAAATTTCATATTTTTCTTTTTTGTTAAACCATTTTTGAAAGCATAATGAGCCGCCGCTCTGCTTCCATTTCCGCACATCTCAGCTACTGAACCATTACTATTATAAAACTCCCATTGAAAATCTAAAGTTTTATGGGGAATTAAAACAATTAGCCCATCAGCCCCCACACCATCAAATCTATTACAAAGTTTAATGGCAAGTTTTTTTCTATCTTTTTTTAAAAATGAGTGAAAGATTACAAAATCATTTCCACTTGCACTATATTTTGATACATTCATTTAACACTCCACTGTTTTTAATTTAGAAATGTATTTTATAATATTAAACTTAAATTAATATTTTTTAACTCATTGCTTTCTTCGGTGTAGGGGACTAAAAACCCAATTAGCTTTGATTTAATTTTGGGTCTTGGATGCTTAGCTCTTTTGATGCTTGGAGGAGTGAGATAAAAAATGTAGTGATGGCAGGTCCTAGTATCATTCCCCAAAAACCGAATGTGGATATTCCAGCGACGATTGAGAAAAATATGATGAGTTCATTGATTTTGGCAGGAGTTTTTAAAAATTTTTTATTTATAAATGTGATTATCATTGGTTTGATAAAAGTGTCGGCAATAATTGAGATTACGATGATTGAGTAGAGTGTGATGATGATGGCATTTGTGATATTTCCTTGGGAGAGTTCGTAGAGGGCGAGTGGTAGCCACATAATGATTCCGCCAATGACGGGGATGAGTGATGCGAAGCCGTAGAGGATTCCTAGAAGTATAGCATCGTAGCCGAAGTAGAGTCCGAGCATTGCAAAAAGTGTGCCTTCAAACATTGCGGTGATGAGGATAGAGTAGAAGACGACACTCATAACATTTGTGACTTCGATGAAGACATAATTTGTGTAACTCTCCTCGACGGGGATAACTTTTTTGACGAAATTGATGAGTTCATTTGCATAGAGGTTGCCGAAGAAGAAAAATGTGAGGATGATTAGCATCTCAAAGAAGAAACCGAAACCTGTTGTGGTGAATGAGCTGATGGATGTGAATATTTTTTTGCCAATGGTGGCAAAATCGATATTTGCCATAAAATCTTTGCCAATATCATTTATGAATGCCAAATCATTTTGGAAGTGGAAATTTGTTGTTTTTAGATATTCCAAAAAACTTTTTAGTGGAGTTGTGTCTATGGTTGTTGTTAATTTGGTGAGGGAGATGATGCTGTATAGGATTGGGACAAAAAATAGAATAGATAGTAAGATGGTTAAAATAGTGGAGACTAGAACTTCATTTTTTAGAATTCGGATAATTTTTGTATTTAGTGAGTGAGTTGCGATGGTTAGAAGCATTGCTACGGCGATGACTGACCAAAATGGTTTATAGAGGTAGGCGAACCAGTAGAGACTGAAAATGAAGATTGACCCTAAAATTATATAACTATTTTTCAGAATTTTTCCTAGATTTTTTGAATATTTTAACATATTTTTAATAAGGTGAGATAAAATTATAGGATTAGTCAAAATATAACCTTAACTTCGTGAATAAAGGTATATTTTTTTAATTTAATTTAATTTAATATTTTAATTAGAAATTCTAACTGTTTTTTTTGATATTTTTACCTAAAATAGACAGGTAAAATATTTGATTTAGTTAATTTAATACGATAATGTGATTTAAAATTAATTTTTGAAACTTTTTCTCACTTTTCAGTTTATATTATATCTTTTATTGATAAAATTTGATAATCTATTTTTTAAGGAATTTTTTTGAGTGGTTTGATGGCGGTAGATTCTATTTATAAATATCCATTTTATTTCGATGACAAAGAGTTTTATGCACTCTCTCCACTTATTGAGGAGTTTGTAAAAAATTTTGAATTTTGGGTTATTGGTGAAAACTTTTTTAAAAACGATGAAATTTTGTTTTGGATAGAAAAAAATAGAGATATAGATACTCAAAACAAAATTTTAGAGATTCAAGAAACATTTAAAGATAAGAAAATTGCATTTTTTAACTTTATATATATGTTTAATAAAAATTTACCATTTGTGCTTTTGGGTGAGAAAATTAATATTCTTATGCTTGAAAAAATTTTTATAAAAAAATATTCTGAACTTTCTTTAGATGAAAAAATTATACATACACTTTTTTGCAATGGCGAGTTGATAGATTATAGTAAATCGTATGATAAGCTCACAAAGCAACGAACAGTTTTTACTAGATATTTAATTCAAATTGATAATAATTATAGGCAAAAAGGTGACAAAAAAGCGATACTTGGCTATTTACAATATCTCAATAAAACTAAACTTTATATTTTTCCCATAAATGGAGAGATAATTACACTTTATAATCTTCAAGAATACGCATCACTTGATGAGATTGAGGAGTTAAAAATAAAATTTAATTTACCAGGTACTTTTATACAAATTATGGAAAATCTTCACCCCATTACTCACAAAAAAATTATTCATAAGTTGCGAAATGTTAATAGTTTTCTTTTGCCTAAAGATTTTTATCTACAAATATCTCAAAGTTTTATAAAAACAACTGTTAATATGGAAAAATTTTTGCATATCGATGAGTGGGACGAGATTAAGAGCAACTACTATATGCCAAAAATACTTATTGAGACCATTGAAAATACAAAATTGCAGGAATATCTAAAGATTTTAGAAAGGCTACGATTTTTACAAAATAAAAGAATGTTATTAAAATGTGACCAATACCTATTTCATAAATCTCTTTTTGGAAATTATTACAATATCAAAGTTGGAGCATTTAGACGGATTGAAGTTGATTTTGATAAGATGACAATTGAAGAGTATAAAAAACTTTACAGAATCCTCACAATTGTAAAAGAGCGGAAAAATTTTGCCAAACAGGAGGAAAATTTTACTAATATTAAAAAAAGTCGAACCTTGCTGGATTACCTAAAAGCCTTTCTATCTTTTGAAATTTTACCAAAAGCAAGAATTTAATTCTTAAAAATTATTATTTTTCAAACTAATTCACATTTTCTACTATTCTTTTCTATAAATTTATAAATATACAAGTTTTTTAAAGATAAAATTATAGCAAAGAATAAGAGATAAATATTTTTGACTTTATTTAATTTAAGAAAGAGAGGACATTATATGTATGAAGTTGTAGCTCGAGAAGAGATGGCTGATGGTGAAATTGTTTCAAATGAAATATTAGCTCCCCAAATTGCCAAAAAAGCAAAACCGGGTCAATTTGTAATTATGATTGCAAATGAAAGAGGAGAGAGAGTGCCTCTTACTATGGCAAAAGTAGATAAAGAAAAGGGTACGATTACCGTTATTTATATGGTTGTTGGAAAATCCACAAGACTTTTTAGCTCGATTAAAGTCGGTGAGGGGTTTAGAGATGTGGTTGGACCATTAGGAAGCCCTACTCACATTGAGAAAAAAGATGGAACGGTTATCTGTATCGGTGGAGGGACGGCACTTGCTGTTTTACATCCAATCACAAAAGCTTATTTTGAAGCTGGAAATAGAGTCATCACAATTGTGGGGGCTAGAACTGCAAAACATTTAATTTTAGAAGATGAGATGAGAGCAGTTTCTACGGAGTTTCATATCTGTACAGATGATGGCTCAAAGGGTTATCACGGATTTGGAACAGATGTAATGGAGCAAGTAATTGCAAAAGAGAAGATTGCAGAAGTTGTGGCAATTGGCCCTGTGCCGATGATGAAATATACATCCTCTTTGACAAAAAAGCATGGTATTCCAACTGTGGTAAGTTTGAATCCTATTATGATTGATGGGACTGGAATGTGTGGTGGATGTAGAGTTACTATCGATGGAAAAACAAAATTTGCTTGTGTTGATGGACCTGAATTTGATGGTCACCAAGTTGATTTTGATGGATTGATTAGACGACTACAAGCTTATAACTTAGAAGAACGATGTTCAGATAATGAATATTGCAAATTAAACGATTAGGAGAGATGATGGAATTTGAAAAAGAGGTAAAATATTTAACAAAAAAAGAGCGACGAAAGATTCCTCTTCAACATATGCCAGAGATGGCTCCTGAGATTAGAAAAGACTGTTTTGATGAGGTGACTTTGGGTTACTCACTACACGAAGCTCAGATGGAAGCAGCAAGATGTATTCAGTGCAAAGACCCCGCTTGTGTGGCTGGTTGCCCTGTTGGTATCAATATTCCTAAATTTTTAGAGGAGATTGTGGAGGGTGATTTAGATAGCTCAATCGATACAGTTTGGGACAAAACTGCACTTCCTGCGGTTTGTGGTAGAGTTTGCCCTCAAGAGATTCAATGTGAAATTGTTTGTGTTGTTGGTAAGAAAAAAGGTGTAGAGCCAGTTGCGATTGGAAATCTTGAGATGTTTATCGCTGATTGGGCAAGAGCTAGTGGAATCAAAAATAATCCTGCAATTCCACCAAGCACAGGTAAAAAAATTGCCGTTGTGGGTAGTGGTCCTGCAGGAATCACAGTAGCTGGAGATTTGGCAAAAAAAGGTCACAAAGTTACTATCTATGAAGCACTTCACCGAGCTGGAGGAGTTTTACTTTATGGAATCCCTGAGTTTAGACTAGCTAAAGATATAGTTGATTATGAGTTGGACGCTCTTCGAGATTTGGGTGTTGAGATAAAATGTAATCAAGTAATTGGTCGAACGATTGATATTGATGAGCTTTTAGAAGAGTATGGTTATGATGCTGTATTTGTTGGTGTGGGGGCTGGGCTTCCTAACTTTTTGAATATCCCTGGTGAAGATTTAAATGGTGTATTTTCGGCAAATGAGTATTTAACTCGTGCAAACCTTATGAAAGCTTTTGATTTTCCAAATGTAGATACTCCAATTATTGCTGG
The DNA here is from genome assembly GCA_029932985.1 of Campylobacterales bacterium. GTDB lineage: Bacteria > Campylobacterota > Campylobacteria > Campylobacterales > JAOZPA01 > JAOZPA01. The sequence goes on along the minus strand of JAOZPA010000105.1, from coordinate 1,627 downwards.
GCGAAAAGTAGCGATTTTGGGGGCTGGAAATGTGGCGATGGATGCTGCACGAACAGCTGTACGATTGGGTGCAAAAAGTGTAAATATTGTATATCGAAGAACAAGAGCTCAATCCCCTTCACGGCATATTGAGATTCATCATGCTGAAGAGGAGGGTGTTAATTTTCACTTTTTAAGGTCTCCAATTGAGTTTATTGGTGATGCTAGTGGACGGTTAGTTGGTGTGAGTTGTCAAGTTATGGAGCTTGGTGAGCCAGATGAGGGTGGACGACAACGACCAATACCTGTGGGAGATGAGCATCAATATATAGATTGTGATTTAGCAATTATTGCAATTGGAACTAGTGCAAATCCACTTTTGACAAATGTAACGGAGGGCTTAGAGCTTAACAGATGGGGTAATATTCAGGCTGACCCAAAGACTGGAAAAACCACAAAAGATAAAGTTTGGGCTGGTGGAGATATAACTCTAGGACAAGCAACGGTAATTTTGGCGATGGGAATGGGTAGAGATGCTGCTACTTCTATTGACGAGTATTTAAAGACAAAATAATAAAAATTTAATTAGTTTACTCATTGATGGGTATTTTAAACTAATTTTAGATTGGGAGTTAATAGGGATTTGAGTTGTGGAATGAGCTTTAGATTTTATATAAAATTAATTTTAAAAAAAATATTTAGATTTATTTTTAAAAAAAGCTACTACTCATCTCATATTTCTATTCTCCAACCATAGGGTATCAACTATTTTTTACTAAAAAAGGAAAAATTTAACTATTATTTAATTCTAATTTGGTGCAAAAAAATTATCTCTGAGTATTCCTTAACTATTCCTAAATAGTTCTTTATCTCACAGCTTTTTTTTATGTTTCATTTTGTATTTATTTTTTTAAATTTTTACTTTATGGATTATAAATAATGAAAATTTTTGCTTTTTTATTATAAAATATGAGTTGATTCTCTAATAAATTTGAAAACTACAAGAAAAAGAATATAAATAAAAAATAATATAGCTTATAAATTATATTTTATATTTTATAGATATTCGCAAAAAAAGGTATTTAACATTGAAAACAAAATTGATTTCTAAGACACTTAGTATATTTGCTGTGCTATCTATGGCCACTTTGATGACAGGTTGTTTTGACAAAACTCCTCCTCTTTCACCAACTCTCTCTGATGTTGTTGAATCTACTTCAAAAAATAGTGTGGATGTTTCGATTAAAGGTGAAAATGGTAGCAAGATTTTTGTTAATGGCAAAGATAGTGGTACTAAACTTAAAGATGGAAAAAATAGTTTTACTCTTGACCTAGCAGGTGAAGATGGTGAAAAGTCTTTTGATTTTTTACTACAAGATGAAGCTGGAAATAAAAGTCAAGTGGTTAATGTTAAAATTTTAAAAGATACCACTGCTCCAAAAATTCCAGTCATCTCTACGGCATCTTTAGTTAGTAAAAAAGATAAGTTTGAGATTGAACTTATTGGTGAGGCTGGTAGTGAGATTATCATTAATGGTAAAAAAACTACTCATAAAATAGACAAAGATGGTAAGGCTAAATTGATTCTTGATACAAGTGGTAAAGATGGTGAAAAATCTTTTACTATTTTAGCTGTGGATAAAGTTGA
>JAOZPA010000104.1 GCA_029932985.1 Campylobacterales bacterium | reverse complement strand
TATATTTTTATTTAAAAAATGATTAGGTACTTGTAGGGGTCATAAACCAATTAAATCTACAAATTTTTCTTATGATTATGAATAGAAATCGAATAGGGTCATTTGCTTAGTAGGTTTTTTAATTTTGTTTTCACTTTGCAAAATCTGAATTTTTACCTGTTTTGCTATCTCTTCTACCATTGGAATTACGATAGAGTTTCCAATTCTGTTATATAATTTTGCTTTTGAGCCGAGTAATTTAAAATTATCACTAAATCCCATCAATCTATAACACTCTTTTAAAGTTAATTTTCTAACTTTACCATTATGATAAATAAAATATCTTCCTGCCGATTCTCCAGATGAAAGTGTGGGATGTGTGCCATCTGATGAGTAAATTCTATTTGGTTGTTTATGTACTCTTGATAGATGAATTGTGTCTGGTTTTGTGCCTTTGGTTCTAATGTTTTTATTTCTGTACCCTACAAAAATAAGTCCTGAAAGTTGTTTTTTTGGATTTGCTATAAGTGTATATTCCTGTTTATCCAAATATTCAAATTCACTTTTTTCCTCTTCTAAAATATCTTTGATAAAAATTGGTTGTTTTCTATCCAATTTATTAAAATCAAATTTAACTCCATTAAGTGAGCCAATGATAATCGTTCTTTCCCTGTTTTGAGGTACACCAAAATCTTTAGCATTTAAAACTTTCCAACTAGTGGTATATTCTAACTTATGTAGAGCATTTAATACAATTTTTAAGGTATTCCCATTATCATGACTTTTAAAATGTTTAACATTTTCCAAAACAATACTTTTAGGTTTTTTCTTTTTTAAAATTCTCTCAATATCAAAAAATAGAGTTCCTCGTGTATCATTAAAACCCTTTTTTTCTCCAGCGATACTAAATGGCTGACACGGAAAACCTGCTAATAAAATATCGTGATTTGGTATCTCTTTTTCATCTATTTTAGTTATATCTTTATGAACTTTTTCATTATAATTAGCTTGATACATCTCCCCTGCATGTTCATCTATTTCTGCACTAAACACACATTTACACTCGTTTTTTTCAAATCCTATCCGAAAACCACCAATTCCTGCAAACAAATCTATAAATTTATAACCCATTATTCAATCCTCGGGTTAATTTATTCCAATGTTGTTTATGAATTGACTTTAGTTCTTTATCTGCATTAATTAGTTTTAAATAAGAGTTGTAAAAAACTTCTAAATCACTAATTAATCTCATATAATATTTAAGTGTGGGTATGATACCATTTATAATTATTTGGCAACCGTGTTTATTTTTTACTTCTTGAATTATTTCATAAATTATCTTTCCATCTTCTTTTTTTATTCCAACATAAGATAAGATATAATATCTTTGAGGATTGTATTTTATTATTTTTTGTTTGACAATTCTTAAAATATTTGCATCAATAAATTTATCTAATTTAATCTCAATAGCTTCAAATAATTCATTATTTTTAAATATTTCAATATCACCAGCACTTTTTGAGGTTCTGTCACTTGCAGTGTGACTGCCTAAATTTTTTAAAATACAACCACTATATCTTGAAATTTCCTTGATTATTATTTGATAAATTGAATAAAAAGCTAAAACTGGTAATTTTGAACCACCAAAAGTTTTATAATTAAAGGAAAATTGCATATCAAGTAGATTTACAATTTTTGAAATTGTTAAAAATTCTGGATTTTCTAAAGGTTGAATTTCAACTATATCTTCTTTTTGTACTTTAATTACTTGTTTAAATAATTCAAATAAAATAAATTTAGGATTTATATTTTCAACTTCAATGGAATGTATAAGCTCTAAAAATGCTTTTTTAACCTCTTTATTGTTTATTTTTCCATTATAATCTAAAGTATAAGGATATGGTTGCTCCAAAGAACGAGTCAACCACCCACTCTCCGCCATTGATGGCAAACCAATCTCTTTTAAAGTAGGTGTTATGTACTTTGCATCAATGCTTCTACCAGAAAAACCATTTTTCAATTGTGCTTGATGAATTCTAATATCTTGTTTAGGATGTTGTATTTTATAAATTGATAAAGTTACTAAAACTGTAAAAACACCTTTTTGATTAAAACATTTGTTAGCTATTGTATCAATATATTCTAAAATTTCTTGAGTTAATTTTGTTGAATAGCTTTTATTATTTACTGCTTCATTGTAAATTGATATTAATAATTTTTTATATTTCACCTCTTCTCCCTTTTTTAATTAATTTCTTATCATTATAATACCAGCAAATCTTCCTGTGTTTTTTTCTCTCCTATATGAGAAATAATTTGTGTCACAACAGCTACATTTTTGATCTATTTGAATATTTTCTTTTTGAATTTTCATCTCTAGTAGTTGGTCAAGATTAAGAAGTTGGAGATTCAAATAATATTTTTTTTCTCTTATCTCAATATATTTTTTACCAAAATTTTTAATAGTGATATTTGCTAAACTTTCATCAATTTCATAACAACATCTATTAATTGCAGTTCCCAAGGAGATTAAAATATCTTTAGGATTTGATTTAAATTCACTTTGCATTTTTAAAATAGCTTTTTGGATAATCTTCAAAAATGTGCCATTTCTTCCAGCATGAACTGCACCAATAGCCATAGTTACAGGGTCATAAAGCAAAATAGGGATACAATCTGCCACCATAACCATCAATGGAATATTTTTAGCATTAGTTATAATCCCATCACATCTCAAAATTTTCCTATCGGTTTGGGGGACTATGACCTCAATATTATTTTGATGAACCTGCTCCATAGTTGCTAGATTTTCAATTTTGAAATTTAATTTTTTTGCTAGAATTTTACGATTTTTTAAAACATCTTCATTTTTATCACCTACATGAGTTGCAATATTTAAGGAGTTATAGGGAGGGTGGCTAATTCCTCCAAATTTATTTGTAAAAACTGCTAAGATTTGGGGATTATTGAATAAATTTCTGTTCATAGATTTTGTAAAGTGGGAAAATCCCCACCTTTATAGTATTACGACTGATTTTATCTCTGTAAATTCTTCGATGGCAAAACCTGCCCCCTCTCTGCCAACACCGCTCAATTTCACTCCACCATAGGGTTGAATGTCGAATCGCAATGTCGGTATGTCGTTTATCACCACTCCGCCACACTCAAACTCATCAATGGCTCGTCGGACTAAAGATAGGTCATTTGTGAAGATTGAGAATTGCAAACCATAGGGAGAGTTATTGATTTTTTCTACTGCTTGGTCAAAATTTTCTACTGCGATGATGGAAACGATAGGTGCAAAAACCTCTTCGCAAACGATATTCATATCATCTTTGACTTTTCCCATTACCGTAGGGGTAAAAATTCTGCCTTTTTTTTCACCGCCACAAAGCAATTCAGCCCCCTCAGCGATGGCAATTTCTACCCAGTTTTTGGCTCTTAATGCCGATTCATCATCGATGAGTGGACCTAAGAATGTGTCATCTTCGTAAGGTGAGCCGACTTTTAATTTTTTGGTCTCTTCGGTGAGATATGATGAAAACTCTTCAGCCACATCTTTATCTACATAGATTCGTTGGAGTGAGATACAAACTTGCCCTGAGTTGATAAATGCACCAATTGCACATTTTTTGGCGGAATCTTGGAAATTTGCACTTGATTCTATATAGGTTGCTGCATTTCCCCCAAGTTCTAAAGCGATTTTTTTGATTCCTGCGGTTTTGGTGATGATATGCCCCACTTGCACACTTCCTGTAAAACTAATAACTCGTGGAATATCACTTTGTACAATGGTACTTCCCACCTCAACATCACCGTAAATCAAACTTAAAGCATCGGGAGTTGAGTAGGGGCTTTCTATGAAAAGTTTTGCAAATTTATAAGCGGTAAGGGGGGCTTCGGGAGTTGGTTTTAACACAACAGTATTTCCACACACCAAAGCTGGAGCTAATTTATGAGCCACTAAATTTAATGGGAAATTAAATGGTGTAATCGCCACAACCACACCAACAGGCTCTCTTTTATAGAAACTCAAACTTTTTTTGCCACTCGGAGTAGCATCTGTATTAAAAAGTTCACCAGATTTACCCAAAATAATAGAAGCGGAAAGTTTTATAGTTTCGATAGCCCTTTGCACTTCACCTCTAGCAAAAGTTATCGGCTTTCCCACCTCATCTGTGATAGTTTGAGCAATATCCTCTTTTTGAATCTCAAGCTTACTAGCTACATCCTCTAGCCACTGGATTCTTTGGAAAAGTGGTGTATTTTTGGCATTTTTTTTTGCATCATTTGCAATTTTTAAAGCTTTTAAAGCATCATCTCTATCACAAAGTGGATATTTAGAGACAACTTTAAAGTCGTAAGGATTTTTAATCTCAATTAACTCATCTCTTGCAACCTCTTGACTACCAAAAAAAATATTTGCATTCATCTTTGATTATCTCATCTGATTTCGTAAATAGGTTGGAATATCTATATCATCACTTCCTAGAGTATCAAGGAAATCTCTTTTAGTATTTGGGATTCTCTTTATAATCTTTTCAGGAACTACCTCTTTAACCACCTCTTTAGGGGGAATTTTGTCAAATCCAGTTGCAATAATTGTGACAATCACTTGACCATCCTCAAATTTAGGATTTGAAGTCGTCCCAAAAATCACATGAGCATCCTCATCCACATTATCCTCAATCATATCCATCGCCTCACTAAGCTCATAAAGTGAACAATCTGGATACATATTGAAATGAACCAACACACCCATAGCTCCGTGAATTGAAATTTCATCAAGAAGTGGAGAGTTCAAAGCTTTTCTCATCGCCTCAACAGCCCCCTCTTCCCCTTTTGCCATTCCTGTACCCATAAGTGCCGTACCTTTGTGACTCATAACAGTTTTGACATCTGCAAAATCTAGGTTAATATCATCCTCTCCGTGACCCAAAATTACAGCACTCATACCCCCAACCGCTCGGATTAAAATATTATCTACTATCTTAAAAGCGTCTTTGAAGCTTAGTTTTTTATCAATAATTTCCAAAAGTTTTTCATTTGGAATCACCACGATAGAATCACACTCCTCTTTTAGAGCATTGATACCATTTTCTGCTAATTTTGTTCGTTTTCGACCCTCAAATTTAAAAGGTTTTGTAACAACTCCAACTGCCAATGCCCCACACTCTTTAGCGGCTTTTGCGATAACGGGTGATGCTCCTGTACCTGTTCCTCCACCTTCTCCTGATGAAATAAATACAATATCAGCTCCATTTAAAGCACTTAAAATCTCTTCATAGCTTTCTAATGCGGCTTCTTTACCGACCTCTGGATTCATTCCAGCACCCAAACCTTTAGTAAGTTTGCCACCTAATTGTATTTTTATTTGAGCGGTTGAGGTACTAAGGACTTGGGCATCTGTATTTGCAACGATGAAATCTATATCATCTCCCCACTCCTTGACCATTCGGCTGACCATATTATTACCGCCACCACCAACTCCGATTACTTTTATTTTTGCACCATTTCTAATTTTTTCTTGACTCATTTATGCTCCTGATACCTTGTTTTTTAAAAAAGCTGTGTTAACATATTCCAATATTTACTGAAATAGCCTTTTACATTCTTTGGTTTTTCCTCTCGGAGATTTACCAATGTTGTGGGAATTGCCAAGTCTGGCTTATCTTCTTTTTCTGCCTTATACTCATTTTTGTCATTACCTAAATTTTCAAATACATTTTGCAACTCACGATTGCCCGATTGGATAGCACTATTTTTATATCTTAACTCTTTGTTTGAATCAATTTCGTAGGGGATGAATTCACCACAACCGTAAAGAATTAAACCAATGGCGGTTGCATATTCAGGCTCTCTTAATGTCTCAAATAACCCCTCAATATTTCTAGGTTTTCCAATCCGAACAGGCATATCTTCAAAAATTTCAGAGGCTAACTCTTTGATGCCCTCCAGTTTTGTAAATCCACCTGTCAAAATAATTCCCGTGCCAATATCTGCCCGAAGACCGCTATTGTCTATCAATTTCGCCAACATCATCAAGGTCTCTTCCGCCCTAGCATAGATTACATCTGAGATAATATTTAGTGAAATCTCTTTGGTACGATTCTCTTCGCCAATGATAGGAATTTCGATAAGTTCGGTGGAGTTGTAGGTGAGTGAGCCGTAATTTATCTTTACACTTTCAGCATCATTTAATGGAGTATGGAGAGCATAGGAGAGGTCTTTTGTGATATTTTCAGACCCAACGGATAAAAAAGTGTTAAATATTATCGATTTTTCAGAGTGGATTGTTATATTGCATGTAGCCCCGCCCATTTCGATAAGCCCAACACCTAAGTTTTTGTCATCTTCGCTCAAAACTGCAATAGATGAGGCATAGCCATTTAAAACCACATTATCAATATTTACCCCAGCGGCTTTTACTGCTTTTTGTAGGTTGTTTAGTGCCGATTTTTCCACAGTCACAATATGAGTTTGCACCTCAAGTCTTGTGCCGTTCATACCCATTGGGTCTTCGATATGGTCTCTATCATCTACTCGAAATCGATATGGCAAGATGTGCAATTTTTCATATTCGCTAGGAATCTCTGCATTGTGGTCAGCTAATCGTATCGCTCTGTCTATCTCTCGAAGACCAATCTCTCGTGAGGGGATATTAACAACTCCTGAGCTATTTATACTTTTGACATAAGCCCCCGAAACTGAAACGATAGATTTTTCAAAATGAGTTCCAGCTACCCGTTTTGCATCATTGACTGCATTTTTGATAGATTTAGAGGCTAGTTCAATATTTGTAATTACACCCTTTTTAAGACCATTGGATTTTGAAATTCCAGTACCTAATACTTTAACTTCATCCTCATCTTTTTGAGCGATAATTGCACATATTTTAGCCGAACCTATATCTATGCCAAGAATTGTAGTGCTCAATTACTCTCCTTTAAAATATTTCACTATCTTGTATCTTTTCTTTAGTAATGAAATAATATTTTTATTTGTTTCTACATCTTTTAACTGCTTGATATTTCTAACTATAATCTCTTCACTCTCTTTTAATTTTTGAGCATTAAATAATTTTTGGTCTATTATCTTATATAAAACTATTTTGTTAGATTGTGGAAAAATTTTATAACCATTTTTCTTTTTATCTGCAAAAATTATATTTAAAAGCTCTCTACCCTCAAATGGATTTAGATTTTTAATACCTGCCCCATCATCTTTGGTTAAATATTCCGTTAACTCACCAGTGAAATTCTCTACAGATGCTTTAGCCTTTGCCTCTAACATCTCATAATTTCTCTTTTTCTTAAACTCTTCTAAAGCTTTCTCTCTAGCTGCCTCATATTTCATAGATTCTGGAAAATTTATAGAATCTAATTTAGAGATAATATATCTATTTTTAAGTTTAATTGGTTTGATAAAATCATCTTTTTTTGCTTTATCTAATTTATCAAACTCAACACCATCTTCATTTGCAAAAATCACTAATTTATTTTCACTTTGGATTTTGCCTTTTTTAAGTTTGGAATATTTTATCAAAGCTTGATTTTTAGCTAATTTAAATCTATAATCTATCTCGACCTCATTTTTAGCTAACTCAAAATCTTTCAATTTCCCCTCAAGAGTTTTATATTTATGTTTATTTTTATCAAAATAATTTTTCATCTTTTGGGCATCAACTACCATATCTTTTATCTCAACATCTATGGTTTGCAAACTATAACTTTTTGTAGTCTGATATTTCGCCTTATTCTTAAGCCAATAGCTTTTTAAACTCTCTTCAGAAATATTACTCTCACTATTGATATTTTCAATAACTTTTATCTCTAGTTTATTACTCATAAAAATAGCCGCTGCCATAACCTCTTTTTCCAAATCAGTCACTGGCGTTTGAAATATATTCTCTATCTTCTCTAAAACTATCTCTTTTTTCAAACTCTCTTCATACTCTTTTGCTTTTAAACCCATCTGTTTAATTATTTTATAATACAAATCTTTATTAAAACTACCATTTTCGCTAAAATTCGGAATAGATTTTAACTTCTCCTTCACTTCATCTTCCGTCGCCATTAATCCAATCTCATCCGCATAACTCGCCAAAACAGCCTCATCAATCAACTTATCCAAAACAACACTCTCAAGCCCCAACTCTTTAGCTTTCTCCTGAGTCAAATCACCCTTCATCATATTATTGTAGTAATTATATATATTGGAATATGCAAGTTGAAAATCCCGAACCAAAACCGTCCGCTCTCCCACCGTAGCCACTGCCTGTGCTTTATCCGCTCCATAACTATAAGCTCCCCAACCAACAAATCCTGCCCCAACAAAAGCAATCGTGCTAATCCAGATTGTCACAATCAAATATTTTCTCTGTTTTTGCATCCAAGTAATCATACACTGTCCTAATTATTAATATAAAATTTTTACTTTAGTAAAATGTAAGATTATACTTTAAAGACTATTAAAAAAGTATAAAAGTTTAGGATTTATAAGCAGATAAAGGTTTAATTTATAAAAAAAGAAATATTAATG
>JAOZPA010000022.1 GCA_029932985.1 Campylobacterales bacterium | reverse complement strand
AAAATTTGTCTTTGCTTTTAATTAAATACCTCATATTTAAATAGAAAGTGTATAGCTAGAAATGAAGGATGCCCATTGCCAAATAATAAACATATAATAAAATCTCTAAAATCAGATTCTATTTTTTAATATGCCAGTTTTTGAGATATTCCTAGGCTTTTTATAATATACTATTAAGCCCTAAGAATAGGTATTATTTGTGTTTTAATATGTTTACAGAAGAAACAGGAGAACTCCATTTTACACTATCAGTTGAGCTATTTTGGTGGGAACTTAATTGAGAAAGAGTTAAATCATAATTTATCTGTTTTCCCGATTTAAAGTTTTGAGTTTGAAAAATTAGATACCAATCTATAATTTTTTCACTGGCTTTTAGCATCCCCTCTCCCCCCTCTATCATTATAAATTTATAATCTTTTAATCTATCAAAATTATCTTCAATATAAACTTTTCTATTTTTAACCTTAAAGAGTTTTAAGTTTTTATCAAACTCTTTTTTTTGAGAATATATCAAAATATCTGGAGCAGTTTTAGAAACCAATCTTGCATCCAAAATTGGATTATCAATCCTCACCGTATTTCCGCCAATCACTAATAGGTCTATTTTATCTCTTAACTTATGCACCATTTTTCTTGAAATTTGAGAAGTAATTATCCCAGATGCGATTGTACCATTTAAACTCATCGCCAATTTAAAAAATACAAAATTGTCATTATTCCACTTTTGAAAAGGATAGAGTAATTTTTTTGCCTTATCTTCACAAACTCCTAAAGCTACATCAATATTTTCATTTTTTAGTTTTTTATATCCACCTGTGGCGATTTGATTTGGGTCTTTGGTAGCAATTACTACTCTTTTAAATTTCAAAGTTGATAATAAAAGTGAGCAGGGAGGAGTTGAGCCATGATGATTACAGGGTTCAAGAGTTACATAAATTGTAGAATTATTGAAAATATTATTGTGATTATTTAGTAAAAATTTATGAAGTTTTGAGGGATTTTTGATTTTTTTAATTTTTGTGGAGTTTGTAATTTTTATAAAGGCTTTTTTGACTGCATTTAATTCTGCATGAGCTTTTCCCTTGCCTTTGTGGGCAGAAATTGATAAAATTTGATTTTTTTCATCGACAATAACTGCCCCAACAGCTGGATTTGGATATGTTAAACCTTGATATTTCCAAGCCTCTTTAATTGCCAAATCCATATAATATGGGTTATTATTTTCTAAAAGTAGCATCAATCTATCATTTTATATTTTTTGACCAATTATAATAAGTTTTTGCAGTTGATATATCATCATAATCTACTATAAACTCTTCTCCATCACTCTCTTTGATTGTGATTTTTTTATCTTCCACTTTTATAATTTCGCCATCTGTTTTTTCAGTTGAAAATAGTGAAATTCGCACAAGTTCTCCAATTGAACCTTGAAAATGTTCAAGAGTTTTTAGTTTCCGCTCAATCCCCGGAGAGCTTACTTCTAAAAAATAGTTACCAGCCATTGGGGGTCTTAAATCCAAAATAGGAGATAATACTCTGGATATTTCTGCACATTGCTCTAATGTTATTCCATCTTTGCTAGTTATAAAAACTCTAAATATTTTATGATTATTTTCACTAATACTTTGGGTATCATAAAAATTCACACCAAAGCTTTCTACAATATTTTTAATCTCTTCTATCATTTTTTATTTCTCATTTTTGTGTAATTCTTCACTAATTTTATCAAATAATGTATCAAGTTTTGCTCTTTTTTCCAATGTATCATCAAATAAAAATTTCATTTTAGGCACTCTATACCAACCACTAACCTCTGATATATAACTTTTAATCGCTGAATTTGCAATTTTTAAGTGTTTTAAAATATAAGTTTTTTCTTCCCAGTCAAGCATTGAGGGGTCAAGATATACAATTGCATCATATTTCCCTTTTTTACAATCAACCTCTACAACTGTGAGTGATTTAAGATTACTATCACCTAAAGTTGCTAAAGCTTCAGGAATAACTTCTCTCAAAAATGATTCAGTTTTTTGTAGATTTATACTTTTTTCTTTCATCTATTCTCTTTTTAGTTTTTCAAATTATAAAAGGTGCGAAAATCACACCTTTTAATTTTTGATATAATAGCGGTGAGGGGACAAGTCTCTATTCCTTAATCCTTTTTTTCCTCTTTAATTTCTAATTTAGCTTGTTCTAAAACTACTTTGAAACTTTCAAGGAAATCACCCTCTTTTATGTCGCTGTATCCAACAACACCGATACCACATTCATAACCTCGACCTACCTCTTTGACATCATCTTTGAATCTTTTAAGTGATGAAATTTCACCCTCATAAACAATAACGCCATCTCTGATAACTCGCACTCCAACACCTCGATTGATAACACCTTCGGTAACCATACAACCTGCGATTGCTCCTAGTTTTGGTACTCTAAAGACTTCTCGTACTTGAGCTTGACCTAAATCCTCTTCTCGTTCAATTGGTGAAAGCATTCCGCCAAGTAGGTTTCTCACATCTTGCTCTAAATCATAGATGATATTGTAAGTGTTTATTTCGATTCCTAACTCTTTGGCTTTTCGCTTGACTAAGCCAGTTGGTCGGATGTGGTAACCTAAGATTACTGAGTTTTCACTCGCATCTGCCAATGCTAAATCACCCTCGGTAATTCCACCAACACCGCTACTAATGACATTTACTTTTACTTGGTCATTTCGTAGTTTCTCTAATTTTCCCTTAACCGCTTCAAGACTTCCCGCCACATCTGCTTTTAAAATAACTGGTAGAGATTTTAGTTGCCCCTCTGCAATTTTTTCATTTAGCTCTTCGAGTGTGACTTTTGTGGTTCGTGAAAGCTCGATAGTCCGCAGATGATCTGCTTTTTTCTTTGCTAACTCTTTTGCTATTTTTGGATTATCTACCTTAAATAGATTCTCGCCTGTGTGTGGAACTTGGCTCAAACCAACAACGACCCCTGGTTCACCTGGATGAATAGCGGTTAGATTGTGTCCATTTTCATCAAGTAATGCTTTTACTCTTCCATGGGCGATTCCACAAACGATATTATTTCCAACACGAATTGTACCATTTTGGGCAATAACCGTTGCAATTGCTCCACGACCTTTTGCAGTTGAGCTTTCAATTACAGTAGCTTTTGCACTTGCATCTGGATTTGCTCTAAGCTCTAAAACCTCTGATTGAATCAAAATCAATTCCAAAATTTCATCAATTCCCTCACCTGTGTGAGATGAAATATTTACAAACTCAGTGTCACCACCCCATTCAACAGGGCTTAAGTCATACTCTGCCATTTGTGATTTTACTAAATCTGGATTTGCATTGGCTTTATCAACTTTTGTAACTGCAACAATTACAGGAACTTTTGCCTCTTTTGCATGGTCAATCGCCTCTTTTGTTTGGGGCATTACACCATCATCAGCAGCAACTACAATAATTACAATATCTGTAACACTCGTACCCCTAGCTCTCATCTCTGTAAAAGCTTCATGACCTGGAGTATCTAAAAATGTAATTCTTTTGTCATTTTTATGTACCATATATGCACCGATATGCTGGGTAATTCCACCATGCTCACTAGATGCGACTTCACTCTCTCGAATTTTATCAAGAAGTGAAGTTTTACCGTGATCAACATGACCCATAATAGTAATTACAGGTGGTCGCTCCTCACCGCCATCATCTTCAAGTGCAGATAATTCATCTTTGTGAGCCTCTGCCATCTCATCAAGAACTTTTAGAGCATTTACAAATTTTACCTCAACTTCAAACTCATCTGCCAAAACTTCAATAGCATCTTTGTCTAAAAAATCATTTCGTGTAACAATTAAACCAAGCTTAAAAAGTACCCCGATAGTTTCTGCACTTCCCCTATTTATCTTTTCAGCAAACTCATAGAGTCTAATCTCTTCAGGAATCTCAACATGAGTTACAACTATCTCCTCTTTTTTCTTTTTAACTTTTTTGCTAAGTTTTTTTCGTTTTATAGACCTTTTTTGTTGAGTAAATTTACTACTTTTCCCAGCCCTAGCCCTTGTATTGTCTAAGATTTTCTTCTTTTTTTGAGTGTCATCTTTGGCAATCTCTACTATGTTAATATCAGGCATAATTTGTTGAGAATAATTGCTATCACTATCTATGGATATATCCATAAATGAACCGCCACCAATCTCGAAATTAGCTTTTTTGGTGTTATCTTGCTTAATAGCAGGAGTTTTTTTAACCTTTCTTCTTCTTCTGTTTAAATCATCACTTCCGCTACTCATCAAGCTTTTCAAACTCTGATTTTGGCTACCTTTTAAATTTGGCTTTTCAATAGTTGGAGGAGTTTTTGGTTTTCGTTTTCGTACAATTACCAAACCTCTTCTTCGCTTTAGATGATTCATACCACCTACTTTAGGCCTTGTCTTTAATGATGTAGAGGTAGATAACTCTGTTGCTTTAGGTTTTATCTGCTCTTTTTTCTCCTTAAGATTATCTGGAGTTTTCATCTCTTTATCTTTCTCTTTAGGGACATCAGAACTTTTTTGCTCCTTGGCAATTTTTTGTTCTCCATCATCTTTTGGTTGTGTTGGTTCGTCTTTTATAACTTTTGGAGTTATTTTTTGAGACTCTTTTATATTCTTAGAGGGTTTTGTACCACTCATAACATAAGTCATAAGATTTTGAGCATCTTCGCCACTAATTATACTACCAGCCACTTTCGCGTCAATCTCAATCTCCTTTGCCTTTTCTACTACGTCTTTGCTTTTCATTCCAAGCTCTTTTGCTATTTCGTGAATTTTCACTTTAACCATTCGCCGTTCTCTCCTTCAAATCTATTAATTCTTTAAAATCTATCTTGTATCTATTTTGTATCATTTTTTTAGTTTTTATTTGTTGAGTGTTTAAACAAGTATCGCAGATATATAAACTTCGTCCAATTTTGGAAAATTTTACTACTTTGAAATTCTTAATTTGGAATCTCATTAAAGTAGATTGTAAGCATCTCCCTCTGCACCCTATACACATTCTCACAACTTTATCCATCTCATTATACCCAAATATTTATTTAATTACTACACCATTATTATCAAAATCAAAAATTTCTACACGAAATTTAGGAAATTTGTCAATTAATTTGTTTTTTAAGCTTAAAGCTTTATCACTATATACTAGATTAAAAAATGATGAACCACTACCCGACAGGGTACTCATTAATGCTCCATTTCTTAAAGCTAACTGTTGAACTTCAAAAAGTTCCTTTAGTCCTCCCATTCGTAGCTCTTGATGAACTTTATCTTCAGATACAATTTTCAATAACTCCCAATCCTCACAAAAAAATGCAACCGCCAAATTTGTACTTCGTGAAATATTAAAAATTGTATCTTTTGCTTTATATCTTTTTGGTAAAAGTGTTCGTGAGTGATTTGTGGACATACTCACATTTGGAATCACCATAACAGCCTTTAGATAGCTTGGCATCTCTTTTTTTTGAGTATAAACTTTTGAATTTTTAACAACTGAAGAGGTGAAACAACCATAGGTTGCGGGGGCTATATTGTCTGGATGATTTTCATAAAAAAGAGCTTTTTTAAGTATCATATCTTTGGATATTTTTACTCCTGCCATCTCATAGGCTGAAGTTATTGCTCCAATAATTACCGCTGAACTGCTTCCTAATCCTCTGGCAATTGGCACATTATTTATAAATTCAAATCTGAAATTATCTTTATATCCTGTTATATTTTGGTAGTGGTCATAAAAGATATTGACAAAAGAGTTGTTAGTTTTTAAGCGGATATCGTTCTCACCCTCACCCTTGACGGAGATACTAGAGATTTGAGCTTTTGTGATAGTTGCAATATTTTTTAAATTTAATGCTACACCTAATGTGTCAAAACCCGGACCTAAATTTGCACTTGTTGCAGGAACTTCTATAATCAAACACTCTCCTTAAACCACAGGCAATTTATAATAAGGCAGTGAGTTATCCTCAAATAATTGATAATCAAGCTCTTGTGGAAGTGTAAATGCAAATACTTTTTTTTCTAACTGTTCTATAATTATCTCCTTGTCTTTTTGGATAAAATAAAAATCTCTCATTGCACTAATTGGACAGTTGCCATTTAAGTTAAACCCTAGAGTTGCCTTGAGCTTAAAGCCATTAAGAATGGAAAAAGATTTTAAAAAGATATAGGTAATTTTTATAGCCATAAAACTTCCCGGTCCTTTAGTATAGTAAAGTTCATTTATCTCATATTTTTTTGTTTTAAGAATATTTTCAAAAAAAAGTGGTAAGACCTCACTTGTTTTTTCAAAACTTTCAAACTCTTCTATCAAATTGCCATTTTCATATATTCCAATTTTTAATGGAGCGGTTAGTGAAATTACTAATATATCTATTTTTTTCATTTTATTGTCTTTATTATAAATTTCCCCAAACCTATTTTATGCATAAGCTCTTACTAATTCAACTTCAATCTCTTCATCCAACACTTTTATCTCATAGTTTTCACTATTTGCTAAAATTTCTTTGGTTAATAGATGATTTAAGTGATGACTTCCAGCAAATGAGTGATAAGCACCAATTATGGGCATTCCAACCATTGCTAAATCTCCAATTGCATCTAAAATTTTGTGCCTGACAAACTCATTTTTAAATCTCAAACCCTCACTATTTAAAACTTGTCTATCATCCAAAACTACTGCATTGTCCAAACTTCCACCAAGGGCAAGTCCCATACCTCTAAGCATTTGAATATCTTTCAGAAAACCAAATGTTCTAGCTTTTGCTATAAAATTTAAGAAGTTGCTTTTGCTGAAAATAAATTGATAATCTTGAACTCTTATCACAGGATGGTCAAAATCTATTTTAAAATTATAGGAAGCTTTTTTTGATGGAATCATTTTAACATATTTATCCTCGATTCTAACTTCAACCTCTTTTTTTAAAATCATTATATTTTTATTTAGAGTTTGCTCCTCAACACCTGCTTCATCAAGCAACATACAAAAACTAGCACTACTTCCATCCATTATAGGTATCTCAGACCCATCCACGGAGATTTTGATATTATCAATTCCGTAGGAGTAGATTGCAGATAAAAGATGTTCGATAGTTGAGATATAAACCCCATTTTTACCAATCACGGTTGCCATTTTGGTATCTATTACATTTTCAGGAATAGCTTCAATTTTTACAGCTTCATCACTTCTATAAAAAATAATTCCACTATTTTCAGGCAGTGGCTCAAGAGTTAAAGTTATAGGCTCACCTTTGTGCAGACCGATACCTACTACTTGAACTTTCTTAACAATTGTTCTTTGCCTCATTTTAACTCCTTTACAATTAATTTTTCCTCTTCTGAATAAATCAATTTTAATACTTTGCTGGGTTCGAGTTTTAAAATTTCTAAATTAAAATAGACCACCCCTTGACCTATCTCTCTTAAAATTATATACTCTCCACCGCACTCCACAACTCCATCGATTTTATCCGTAATTATCATACTTGAATCACTTTTGACCTTAGCTCCACTATTTACCCGTCCATTTATGACTAAATCCCCATAATTGATAATATCTTCGCCAGACCTTATACTTCTATCATAGATTTTTACTTTTTTTTCTTTAAAGGAGGATAAATTTTCACTTTTATTTTCCACTAATGTCTGATTTAAAGATAAATCTTTTTTATTTATATTAAATATTTTTTCTTCACAACCATTAATATTTTTAAAACAAACATTTTCATTTTTCAGATACTCTTGAATCTCATCACTCACATTTCCGCTAAGAATAATAAAATAACCCCGAAGAGAGGTAATATTTTTTCTAAAATAGGCAAAAAAATCTTCATCGCTTGTCACTAAACAATGAAAAGCTCTTACACTTTTTTGTGTAATTTTCAAAAATTATCCTTACCATTATCTATCATATATTTTGCACCATTTATAATAGAGGTGATATTTTTTCTAATCCAAGCTTTGTCCATCCATTCAGCAGGTCTAACCTCAATACCCTGAACCAAAATTCCAAAATGCAAATGGTCCCCCAACGCAAGTCCAGTTTTTCCACTTTTTGCAATCACTTGTCCAGCTTTAACTTTTTCATCTAATTCTACTAAAAATTCATTACAATGAGAATATAGCGAATGAACCCCTAAACCGTGATTAATAATAAGACTTTTACCATAAATTCCACTCTTACCAGCATAAACCACAGTTCCATCATTGCTTGTTTTTATATCAGCATTTTTAATACTTGCTAAATCCAAACCTAAATGGTAAGATTCACTAATAATTTTATTGTTAAATTTATAATATCGATGGTCACCAAAACTTGCCACCGCAGCTCCATTTTTAAGAGGATAAAAACTTTTGATATTAAACTCTTTTATAAAAAGCTCTCCTCTTTTTAAACTTTTTTTATGAATTCGCTTTTCGTCAGTTTCTCTCAATTCCTCATTTACAAAAGCAAAATTTTGAATTTCATTATGAACCTCAAAATCTTTTTTATATTGCATCGCTAAATCTTTAATTTTTCCTGCCAAAAATTTACTATTTAGAGTGATTGTTGATTCTCTATATTTTCTATTTTTTATATAAAATCGTACTCTCTCTCTTGTTGTATTATTTGCCTTATCAATCGCTACAATTGTCGCTTTAAACTCTTTTTTATCAATCGGCCATGCGACCAAAGAGGCAAAATAACCCTTTTTATAAAATTTAACAGGGTAAAATTTCTTACCATAATTTGTCTCTATATAAAGTTTCTTTAATCGTTTGTCTTTAACTCCAAAAATTACAAATCCAACACCGCCCTTTGTGACACTATATGAATTTACCAAAGGTTTAATCTGAGGCTTAACTGTATCGATATAAATCAGAGTTTTACTTATCGCTCTATTGCCCTGAAGTAGATTCCACAAACTATTATCTACAACCTCTATCTGCAATCTTGCCTTGCCACTTCTTGGGAAAAAACCAACTTTTGGTGGCACAATTTTAAGATTAAAAGTTTTTTTACTCTCCCTAAAAATCTCTTGCGTGAGTGTCGTCTCTTTACCATTTTCTTCAAAAATAGATGCTTTAATAAATCTTATACCACCCTCATCTTCAATCTCCACTTCAAGCGAATCTTTTAAATTCCAATACAATTTCTGAGCAATTTTAATAGTAGGCTTATCTCTCTCTATCATCAAATTACTATCTAAATAATAGTAGCCATAACCAAATCCTGCAATCAATAAAATCAGAAAAATTTTACCCACAACCGCATTTCTCAAAGTCACCCCTCAAAATTAAATCAGTTTAAATTGCATTTTAAATTTTACAATAAAATACATAATCCTCCATTATATCTTAAAATTAATATAAAATTACTGAAACTTCATAGAAAAATCTATCCATTTTGCCTGATGTATTAAGCTTCCACTACTAATTGCATCAATTTTAATTTCAGAAATTGCTTTTATCCTATCCTCCTCAATATTTCCACTCGCCTCAATCAGCAACATTGGAAAATTCTCATCACGATATTTCACCACTTTTTTCATCTCTTTAATACTCATATTATCACACATCACAATGTCCGCCCCACTCTCCATCGCCTCCACCGCCATCGCAAAATTTTCACTCTCCACCTCAATCTTAGAGGTAAAAGGCATCACTATTCTAGCTTTTTTGATAAGAGTTTTGAGATTCTTAATAGTTTTGAGATGAGTGTCTTTTATCATCAAACAGTCATCAAGCCCCAAACGGTGATTCACTCCGCCTCCACACCGCACCGCATATTTTTCAAAAACTCTTAAATGTGGTCTAGTTTTTCGGGTGTCCAAAATCTTGGTTTTAGAATTTTCCAAAATTTTCACATATCTATTTGTCTGTGTGGCAATTCCACTAGCATGTTGGAGCATATTCAAAATCGTTCGCTCAGCTTTCAGTAAAGTAGTAGAACTCCCCTTGAAATTTGCGATAATTTCACCATTTTTAACCTCATTGCCATCTTTTTTTATAAACTTACATTTAATATCTAAAATTTTACAAAGTTTTTTCACATAAATTTCACCAGCAACCACTCCATCCTCTTTAGATTTAATAACAGCTTTTGCCTTAATATTTTGCCCCACTAAACTAAATAAATCCCCTCGACCGACATCTTCATTTAATGCTTTTTGCACAAACTCCTCTATATTCATCTTTTGCCCCTTTTTTAAACTTATTATATCAAAATTTTTTATCAAAAAAAATAATTAGTAAAAATCTTTGCCTTTTTTGAGATAAAAATAAACTCTACATTAAATCAACCATCTATTTATATATTTTTTAATTTTATTATAAATATTTTAGATACCATTATTAAAAATAATATAAAAGGGAGTTAAAATGCGAAATATTCTAATCATACTTTTATTAATTTTATCACTAAATGCAAAAGATAGATTTGAGGTAAAAGAGCAGATTGTTATTGATAGCTTTTCTGGATTAATGTGGCAAAAAGCGACAGGAATGAAAAATATAACTTGGTCTAGAGCCATTAGATATTGCAAAAAAATAGAGATTGGAGGCTATGCAGATTGGAAAGCTCCCAGCATAGATGAACTTATGAGTCTCATTGACAAAAATGGTTTTAAAATTTCAATAAATACTAAGTATTTTCCCGATACAATAGAAAGCTTTTATTGGACATCTAGCATCGATAAAAATGACAAATCAAGAGCTTGGCTTGTGTTTTTTGATTCAGGATTTGGCGACCACTCATATAAAGATAGAAAAGGTCATATAAGATGTGTTAGGAGTTCAAAAAAATAGTAAAAAAGGGGACTAAGATGAAAAAACTATATATAATTCGACATGCAAAATCCAGCTGGAAAGATTTATCTCTCAATGATTTTGATAGACCACTAAATAAAAGAGGCAAAAATAACTCTAAATTTATGGGTAAACTCCTAAGTAGGCTAGGTGTAAAACCAGATTTGATAATCTCATCTCCTGCCAAAAGAGCATTGAAAACCACTATAAATATCTCAAAAGCTCTGAATTATGAGATAGATAATATTCAGTTCGAGATAAAATTTTATGAAGCTTCACTTGAAGATATGTTAAGTATTATCAATTCAATTGATAATGTAAATAAAAATGTGATTATAATCGGTCACAACCCATCTTTAAATGAGTTAATAAATTTTTTACAATCAAAGATGGACTTTGAAAATTTAGTGACAAGCGGAGTAGTAGAGTTGGCATTTGATACCAAATGGAAAAAACTAAATAGAAATACCACCTCTTTTATCTCTCACGAATATCCAAAAAAATACCAATAAATTTTTTTGGTACTCCATAAAATAGATGAGGCAGATATAAGAGCAAGAGACACCCTTTGCAAATTTAAAAAAAACTTATAGAAAAATTAAAAGGGATTTATAGAAATCTGCAATTTGTCAAAGAAGAGATTAATAGAGATGATACAACAATAAAAACAAATATCGATGAGGGGTAATAAACCCCTTTTTTTGATTTGATTAATGGAAGTTTTTTACATCATCTAAAATATATTCGACACTTTGTTTCAAGATTGAAAAACCATTTTGAGATAAAATTGATTCTGGGTGAAATTGAAAACTTATAAATCGTTTTTCCCTATCTCGCAGGGCATTTAAACCTTTTGAGATGGGGTTAAATGAGACCAATAAACTCTCTCGATTATCCCATTTTGCTTCAAAAGTGTTGTAGAAACCAACGACTTGATTTTGACCGAAGAAATCAATTTTCTCAGGAACTCCTTGGTAGGGTGTGGATTTTTTGACCACTTCAAAATCTAAAGCTTTGCATAATAGTTGATGACCTAAGCAGATTGAGATAAATTTTTTATCTGATTTTAAAAGTTTGTCTGTAATTTGGGCGACGATTTTTATTTTTCTATCCTTCATATTATTTGGATTCCCCGGCCCTGGACCTACAATTGTGATAAATGAGTCATCTTTGTCAAAATCATAATCTTCATATTCTATAATCTCCACAACTGCTCCAATTTTTTGAAGCATGTGTTTTAACATAAAACAAAAATCATCCTCATTATTTATAATCAAGATTTTTTTATCCCTAAGAGCTGGGATTATTACATCCTCATCCTCTTGTGAAAAAAACCAAAATTTTGAAAGTTTTTGGTTTCGTGACCCTAAAGCCTCCAAAATTTCATCATCCTCTTCGAGATGGGCTAAAAGTCGTTTTGAACTATAAGTTTTTTGGCTTGTGATATTTTGTATCATCGATGCGATTTTGACCTCGGTTTCATCTACCTCATCTTCATAGTTTGAGTTTCGCACCAAAGTCGAGCCAACTTTTACGATAACTTCACCCTTTTTGTCTATCTCAATCGTTCGGATTGTGATTGGACTATCTAAAAACTCTTCGCCATCTTCGTTTCCAATTAATGCGATAGTGCTTCCAAAATATCGTCTATCAACTCCCTCATATTTGCTAGTAACTCGACACGCACTTTGAATCGGGCTTCCCACTACTGTGGCTGCAAACATTGATTCTCGTAAAAGTGTGATAATATCTTTTTTGCTTTTGCCTGTGAGTAGATATTCGGTATGAATTAGTGCAGACATCTCCTTGAGCAGTGGACCTATTATCATCCCACCGCCCTCACAAAATTGAGCCATCATCTTAAGCTCCTCATCCACCACCATAAAAAGTTCATTTATCTCTTTTTCATCTCCCAAAAATTTCAAAAAATCTTCTCTAAATTTTTTTAAATCTTTAAGTTCACCCTTTTGTTTTCTAAATGTTCCGCTAATTGGGTGCATCTTTACTCTGCCATTTTTAACAACAATGTGAGCTTCAGGGGTTGCACCTACTAGAAATTTTTCACCATCATAAAAGATAAAAGTCCAATAACTATTTAGCTCATTTTTCAAAAGATTGGCAAAAATAGTCAAAGCTTTATCTACATTAAAAGATTTAATTTTGAAAGTTTTGCTATTTGGGATGACAAAATTTGCCCCCTCGCCATTTCCAATCTCATCTTTTATCACTTTTTCAATAATATTTTCATACTCTTTAAGCGGATAAAGATTTTTAATTTCACCATCAAGCTCAATTTTTTCATCTGGCAAAATCGCATATAACTCATCAATATCTATATATCGACTCTCTTTAATCGTCAGGCAAGAGATTTTTAAGCCACTATCTTGGCATTCATATCCTCTCTCTTTAATTTGTGAAAATGGTATCATACTGAGTGTGTCAAAACTATTATCAGTTTTAATTCTTGGAATATCTGCTAAATTTTCCAGAAATTCAATTTCACCAGTTAAAAAGAGTGGTTCTAGGTCTTGTTTTCGTTTAATAATCGCAAAAGGATTGTTGAAGTTCATATTGTTCCTTGGAGTGTGAATTTGGGTTAATAACCCCAAACAAAAATTTTTGTTTGGGGATTTTAGTCTTGATTTTTTATCTATTTTACAAAATATAGAAAAGCATCATCTCTATCTGCTTTGATTTCACCTAAAATCTCATTTGCCTCTGATTTTTTAGCATAAGGACCAACTAAAACTTTAGTTGTGCTAACACCATCAACAGACATTTTTAAACTATGAACACTATATCCATTGTCTTTGTATTTTTTAATGAAACTTTTGCTTGGTTTAACTCTTTGGTTTGCACTAACTTGAATGTAGTAACCTCTAGATAATTGAGCTTTTTGTACAGCTTTTTCCATACTTTCATCTTCGCCCTCATCTTCAGTTGTCTCTTCATCATCGCCATCTAAATCTTCTGAAATTTCAGGAGTAGATTTTGTCTTAAGTTCAACCTCTTTAGTTTCATTAATAACCTCATCTATGCTTCCTCCCTCTTCCTCTTCACCAATCTCCTCTTCTGGAAGTTCCTCTTCCTCTTCATTTACTTCCTCATCAATACCTTCACTTTCTACTTCCTCATCAACAGGATCAACTAATGGCTCTTCATCACCAGTAGGTAGCTCTGTTACTTCTGTGTTGGTTTCTGAAGCTGGATCTGCATTTATTGTAACAGGGTCAGCAGTCAATGCACCTAGTGAATCCTCTTTTGTCTCATCACCAAATCCACCAATATTTAATTGCCACATAACTCCTAAAACTACCAAAAAGATTACAACAACAGCTACTACACCTAGTATAATCTTCTTTTTTTTATCGCTACTTGTATCTTCACTTCTGCTATCTACCACTAAATCGCTTAAATCGTTTGTATTATCAGCCATTATTGCTCCTTAATATGTTGGTCTATCATAAATTATAAAATTACTTGCTAACTTTTTCATCTCATCTTTGATTTTTAGATGAAGTTGCTCATCATTGATATTATCTAAAACATCAGCGATTTTATTTGCAATAATTTCAAACTCTTCTATTTTCATGCCTCTTGCAGTTAATGCAGCAGACCCTACTCGAATTCCACTTGTCACAAATGGACTTCTTTTTTCACCTGGAACTGTATTTTTATTTACAGTAATTCCAGCCCGTCCTAGTGCCAAATCAGCATCTTTACCGCTAAAATTTTTGTCTAAAAATGAAACTAAAATTAGATGATTATCAGTTCCATCACTTACAAGTTTATATCCACGAGAGATTAAAACTTCAGCTAATTTTTTAGAATTTTCAACCACTTGTGAAGCATAAACTTTCCACTGGGGTTTTAAATTTTCACCAAATCCTACCGCTTTTGCAGCAATCACATGAACTAAAGGTCCTCCTTGAATTCCTGGGAAAATTGCACTATTAACTTTTTTAGAGATAGTTTCATCATTTGTCATAATAAGTCCACCTCTTGGACCTCTCAAAGTTTTGTGAGTTGTTGTGGTCACTACATCACAATGAGGAAATGGATTATTGTGTAAATCTGCAATTACAAGTCCAGCAATATGTGCAATATCTGCAAAAAGTAAAGCTCCAACCTCATCGGCTATCTCTCTAAACTTTGCAAAATCAATTTCACGGGCATAAGCACTTGCTCCACAAATAATCATTTTTGGTTTTATGATTTTGGCAATCTCTAAAACTTTATCATAATTAATTCTTCCATCCATCTCAACACCATAGAAAAAACTCTCATAAATTTTTCCGCTAGAACTTACTTTTGAGCCGTGAGTTAAATGTCCACCATGGCTTAAATCCATTCCCAAAATTTTATCGTGAGGTTTTAAAAGTGCTTGATAAACACCTTGATTTGCTTGACTCCCAGAGTGTGGTTGTACATTTACAAATTCACATCCAAACAGTTCTTTAGCTCTATCAATCGCTAACTGTTCAACTTTATCCGCAAATTCGCATCCACCATAGTATCTTTTATATGGATACCCTTCGGCATATTTATTTGTAAAAACACTTCCCATCGCTTCCATTACAGATGGATAGGTAAAATTTTCACTAGCAATCATCTCTAAATGATCGCATTGTCTCTCTAGTTCCTCTTCGATTATCGAATAAACTTTAGCATCTTTTTCTTTCAAAAAACTCATTCTGATTTTTCTTCCTCCTTGGTATTTGGTTTGTGTATCTGTTTCATTGCTGGAAATAGCAATACATCTCGGATAGAGTGTTGGTTTGTCAAAACCATAACCAATCTATCTATTCCAATTCCTTGCCCTGCGGTTGGGGGCATTCCATATCCTAATGCTCGAACATAATCTTCATCCATCTCGTGGGCTTCATCATCTCCACTCTCTTTTGCTTCAACTTGAGCTTGAAATCTATTGTATTGGTCAACTGGGTCATTTAGCTCACTAAATCCATTTCCAATCTCACAACCTGCAATAAAAAACTCAAATCTATCAGCGACCTCGGGGTCTCTATCACTTCGTCTAGCAAGTGGTGAAATTGCAATTGGATAATCTGTGATAAAAGTTGGATTTATCAATTTATCCTCCACCAATTCATCAAAAAGTTCCGCTTGAAGTTCGCCTAGCTTTTTTGATTTCAAATCAATACTATTAGAAATTTGAGGTAAGTTTTTTTCGATGTAAAAGATAATTTTATCAATATCAGTTGTAATATCTTGGCTAATACCTCCTATCTTTTCAATAGAATCGAGATAACTAATCACCTCAATTTTATTAAAATCTATCTCTAAATTTCCATAGATTAATTTTTGACCTAGATTTAAAGAGGTTAGCAGATATTGAAAATACTCTTTGGTAATCTCTATCAAATCTTTGTAGGTTTTGTATGTCCAGTAAAATTCAAGCATCGTAAATTCAGGATTGTGAGTGTGGTCGATGCCCTCATTTCTAAAGTTTCTATTTATCTCAAAAACCGCTTCAAAACCACCAACAATCAACCTTTTTAAGTAAAGCTCAGGGGCAATTCGCAAAAATCTATCAACACTCAAAGCATTATGATGAGTGATAAAAGGTCTAGCATTTGCCCCCCCTGCGATTGGATGAATCATAGGGGTTTCAACCTCTAAAAAGCCTTTATCCTCAAAAAATCTTCTACTCAAACTTACAATTTTACTTCTGGTTTTAAAAACCTCTTTGACCTCTCTATTCATAATCAAATCTAAATATCGCTGTCTGTATCTCGCTTCAATATCTGTAATACCGTGATACTTTTCAGGTAGCGGTGAGATAGCTTTTGTCATAACTTTAAGGTTATTTACATGAAGTGAAAGCTCCCCTTTGTTTGTGACAAATGGATAACCTGCAACCTCTATAATATCGCCAACTTCCATAAGTTTTTTGATTTTGTTGTAAAACCCATCAGGCAGATTATCTCTAGCCACATAGATTTGCAAAATTCCACTCTCATCTTCGATTTTTAAAAATGAAGCTTTTCCCATAAGACGGTAAAATTTAATTCTACCAGCAATAACGGAAACTCTACCGCTATCTCTTTTGTTTTCTAAATTTTCCACATCACTATTTTTGGCGATAAAATCACCAATTATCATATCTCTATTTGATATATTGCAGTATGGATTATAACCTAATTCCTTTAAAATCTGAACCTTTTCCAATCGCTGAATCTCTAATTTATTACTAAATATCAACTCTCTCTCCCCCTTTTTCGCACTCTTCGCAAATTCCGTGAAGTTGCATAATATGACTTTTTATCTTAAAATTATATTTTTTTGCAATTTCACACTGCCTAATCTCTATCTCTTCATCCTCAAATTCGATAATTTTGCCACACTCATCACATATCAGATGGTCGTGATGGGGCTTATTGTCTAACTCATATTTTTTTCCCATCGCTCCAAAAGTGATAGAGTTTATGACATTATTTGCCTCTAACAGATTTAAAGTTCTATAAACTGTGGCTATTCCCGTTTTTAGTTTTGGAAATCTAACCTTAACTAAATCATAAATCTCTTCAGGAGTAGTGTGTTTTTTACTATCAAATAAAACTTTCAAAATAACTTCTCTTTGAATTGTGTATTTTAGTCTGTTTTCTTTTAATATCTTTTTAAATTCAACTAATAACTCATCATATCTCTTCATTTTTTTCACTTTTTTCATCATTTCCAAGATTTTTGATATTTTCTAAACTTCCCTCTTTGGTATTTTTGACATATTCAAGATTTAAAATATATTTTCCACTCTTGACCATTAGCGGAAAAAGTAACTTTTCTTCATCCATTTTGAATCTATCAAAGAAAAAAGTTTTTGCCAATGGAATTCCGTGGAGGGCCCCGATGATGATAGAGAATATTAAAAAAACTTTTACTCCACCAAATACAAAACCTAAAATTTTATTTATAAAGTTTAACCCTAAAAGACTTTTTGTGATTGCGGTGAGGATTGAATTAATTAAATATACAGAGATTAAAAAGAGTGATAAAATGATGATAAATCCAGCAACTGCTATCGCTGCATCTCCACCTAAATCGATTCCATCAATGCTATTTATCAACTCTCCCATCGGTTTTCCATATCGCACTGCTACCCATATTCCCATAATCCAACCGAAGAGTTTAGAAAATTCATTTATAAATCCTCCGATAAGTCCTTTGAGAGCAAAGACGAGTATGAAAAAAGTGATTATTGCATCAAAGATTGAGAAATCTGATAAAATTTTATTTACCCATGTTAAATCAACTTCCAAGTTTATTTAACAACTCTTGCGGATTATTTGAATATGCAAGAGCTGACTCCTTAGATATTAAGTTTTTTTCAATACTTTCAACCATAACTTGTGTTTGAGTTTGCATTCCTGTTTTTGCTTGATTTAATTGCATTTGAGAATATACTTGATGGAGTTTACCTTCACGAATTAAGTTTCCAATTGCGGGATTATTTATCAAAATCTCTTGAATAGCAATTCTGCCTTTAGGGATTCGCTTTAGGAGTACCTGAGCTACAACAGCATTTAGTGAGCTTGATAAAATATTTCTAATTTGAGCCTGTTCCTCTCCCTCAAAAGTATCTACAATTCTATTAATAGTTCCAACAGCACTACTTGTATGGAGTGTTCCCATAACTAAGTGACCCGTCTCCGCTGCACTAAGTGCAATCTCAATAGTCTCTTTAGTTCTCATCTCACCAATCAAAATAATATCTGGATCTTGTCTGAGGGCATGTTTTAAGGCGGCGGCAAAACTAAGAGTATCTTCCCCTACACTTCTTTGAGAGATTAGACATTTTTTGTTATCGTGTACAAACTCTACGGGGTCTTCAATAGTAAGTATATGTTTTCGTTCAGTTATATTTATCTCATTTACCATCGCTGACAAAGTCGTAGATTTTCCACTTCCAGTAGGTCCAGTAACGACGACCAAGCCCTTCTCTTTTTTCACAAGTTCTTTTAAGATTGAGGGAGCATTTAACTGGTCTAGTGATGGAATTTCCGTAGGAATCATCCGAAAAGCAGCGGCTAGTTCGGTGTTCATAGTGTAATAATAGTTACCTCGAAATCTACCAGCATTTGGTATCTCCACGGCAAAATCCAGCTCCTTCTCCTCCTCTAATACTTGCTTCTCCTTTTCACTAATTATACTATAACACATTTTTTCAATTTGATTACCATTCAGCACAGGCAAATTTAGAGGCACTAAGCTACCATCTTTTCTAATTTGTGGGGCGGAACGACTAACAAGATGCAAATCTGAAGCTCCGTGCTTTAAAACATTTCTCAACAACTGACCTATATTTACTTCAACTTCTGACATTTTTTCTCCTACTCTATTCTATGATTTTTGCAACTACAAATGACCTATCTTCTTGTTTTGGGGAATTTTTCAAAATCTCATCTACAATAGTTTTATTTTGGCTAGAGATGTCATCCCGAAGCCTAGAAGTATCTTTTGTAGATTGATATAGCGAATTTTCATCTTCTAAATTAAGTTCATTCAGATTTTCAATAAAATTCACAATATTTGTCAAATCACTCATTATCTCATCTCTTTTACTCTCATCTATATTCAATTTTGACAATTTTTCCAATTTTGTCAAAAGTTTATTATCAATTTCCATCTCTTTTTACCTTTAAAAGCAAATTTTCAAATGATTATAGCAAATTTTAGGTTAAAAATGGTAATATAATTTTTAAATTTTTAAGATTAAGGATAGCAATTGGCTTTAAAAGATAATATTAATGCAATTAAACAGGAATTAAGCACAGAGGAGCAGTTTTTAGAGGGTATGATTAAGGGTGAGTTGTTTTTCAAAAAATATAAATTTTTGATTATCGCTTCAGTTACGGTATTGGTCATTGGTACGATTTTTTATAATGTAAATAATTATATAGAGGAGCAGAATTTGCTTGATACAAATATCGCATATAGCACTCTTTTGAAAAATCCAAAAGATGAAAAATCCATTGCGATGTTAAGGGCAAATAATCCGAAACTTTTAGATATTTTAAAAATAAAAGAGCAGATAAATAAAAATCAAAAAATTACAGCTACGACTGATGATGAAATTTTGGCTTCAGTTGTTTCCTATTATAAGGCTAGTAAAAATTCAAATAAAGAGGCTTTGTCGATTTATGCAAATTCACAAGACCCAATTTTGAAAGATTTTGCAACTTTGCAAGAGGGTTATCTATTTTTAAAAGAGAAAAATAAGCAAACGGCAGATATTAAGTTTTCGGCGATTCCATTAAATTCACCGCTGACAAATATTGCAACTGCTTTAAAACACTATAATAATTAATTTTAGGAGGAGGGGTTTTGAAATTAATCAAACTGTTTTTTGTGGTTTTGCCATTTGTTTTTATAATTGGATGTTCATCCAAAAATTATTACGAGCCAACAGAGAGTAAATCTTTATCTTATGATGAGAGTATTGAGGATATTATCAAAAAAAATATTGATATAATTCAGCTAGAAGATGGAACTGTTATTACAAATAAATTTTTGAAATTTAAGTTACCTGATGATGAAAAAATCTTAAACTATATCAAGCAGACGGATAGTATCGCTTCAATTAGTGATGATTTTGTGGTTAAAATTTATAACAATAGTGGCAAGAAAGTTTATGAAAAAAAATTTAATGAGATAATTGTAACGGCAGCTTTGAGCAAAAATCTTTTCATTGTTCTCACTGCTACAAATAAAGTTAAACTTTTTGACATACACTCAAACAATATCTTATTTGAGGAAAAATTTGATAAATCATATTCGGTAAACTCCAGAATCGCCACACCATTTTTTTCCGATAAATTAGTGGCAATCCCTACACTTGATGGTAGATTGGTTTTTATTACCCAAGATGGGCGAATGGTCAAAAATAATCCAATTAGCAACAAACCATCTTTTAATAATATAATTTTTTTAGATGTCATAGATGGCGATATTGTCACCGTAACTCCAACTCGTGCAATCTCAATATTTGATGGAGGGTCAAAAAAAATCGATGAAAAATTTAAAGAGGTAATTGTGGTGGATAATTATCTATATTTTTTCACAAACGATGGTAAGATTATTCAAACTGATTCTAAATTAAATACTATTAAAGAGAAGAAGTATAAGTTTGCTATCTTTTCACAAAGTGGAAGTGATGGAAAGTTTATCTATACGGCGGAGAAAACTGGATATTTGATAGTCAACAAAAAAGATTTATCAAAAGATGTAGTTTATGATATTGCAGATATTGATAGTGAAATTTTTATAAATAAAACCCATATTTTTTATGATGGAGATATGTTAAAATTAGATTCTATACCCAAGCCGTAGAGGGTGAAGAATTTAACAGAGTTTTTACTAAAAAAATCGATAATTTGCAAAAAACTTGAGAAGCTTGAAAATAGAAAGTTTAATATACGAAAAAAGATTGAGATTTATAAAGCTGTTACGACCAAATCAAGTTATATTTTGATTTTTTATATCAACAGAAAAAGTCGAATTTCGCAAAAAGAGATAAGATTAATAGATGACATCTCTATAAAAGTAATAGAGCAATTAAATATGGTTTTTAAAAATAAAATTCTTATTATAGATTCTCCATTTTGCAAAAAAGCTCAAATTTTATCAAAAGAGTTAAAATGGAAAGTTATAAATTAATAGATATAGGAAACACAACCGCTGGATTTTATGATAATGGTAAAATTTTTTATCAAAAGGTGGAAGAGTTTAAAAATATTTTTGAAAACGATAAATTTTACTATATCTCAGTTAATCAAAATATCAAAAATATCAAAAATGGTATAAATTTAGAGGATTTTTTATCTATTGATACTAAATATCAAGGATTGGGGATTGATAGAAAAATCGCCATCAAGGCGATTAAAAATGGAATTATTGTAGATGCAGGAAGTGCAATTACCGTAGATATTGTAAAAAATCACAAACACAAAGGGGGATTTATCCTCCCTGGAATCTATTCGATTATCCAAAGTTTCAAAAATATCTCCCCCGCTTTAAATATGAGATTAGAGAAAAAAATCAACCTAAACAAACTCCCACAAAATACAAATCAAGCTTTAAATTATGCCCTCTATAAATCAATTATTTTACCCATAAAAGAGATACAAAAAAGTCAAAAAATCTACTTTACGGGAGGAGATGGCAAACTTTTATCAAAACATTTCACAAACTCCCACTACCGTAAAAAATTAATTTTTAAAGCGATGATTAAAACTATTAATTATTTATAATCATTTGATGGGCATGAACACTCTGTTTCTCTTTTGGTGGAATCTCCATATAATTTTTTGAATACAATGTAGATAGATAATGGTCACAATTATTTGGTACAAAAAACTCTATCCCCTCAAATTTCATTTTCTTCAATGGAAAAACAGCGTCATAATCAAAAGCTCCTGCCACATCTGGCATTTTACCGCTATAAATTACATTTGTACCCACTTTTTTGTCCCAACCAAGATGAAGTTTCTCCAAACTTTTTTTCAAAAATTTTCTCATTCGTGAGCAGTCAAACTTTTTAGCAGAAAAAAATCTAATCGCTGATAGAGAATATTGGTAAAACAGATGATTTATCTTAGTTTCATTAATTGCAAACATTGGAAAAATATCCACAAAAACCCCTTGATGATAATCCACCTCTTTACCCTCTTCGTGAAACTCAATAATGGTAGCTTTATCTGAACGAATCTTTAAGTAATCAAACGGAAATGTAGGGTCTGTTAGTTTATTTTGCAAAAACATCCCCTTTGGCAATTCATCTTTGGCGATTCTAGCAAATGCTCGATAATCCTCCACAGGCATTGAAATATCAATATCATCATCCCACGGAATAAATCCATCGTGTCTCACCGCCCCTAAAAGCGTACCACTATCTAACCAATATTTCAACTCATACTTTTGGCAAATTTTATCAAACTCCACCAACATCTCTAGCATTATCGATTGAGCCTTTTTTAGTGTCTCATTATCTATCTGATTCAATTAAACATCTTTTCTATAATAATCGTGCAGGGCATCAATCAAAACATCTGTATATTCCTTGGTCATATCCCCCATGTGTGAAACTCGAAAAATCGTATCTTGCAACTCCCCACCATTTGGGCAAACCATCACTTTATAACCCTCTTCCAAACTATTCACAATATCCATCGCACTTTTCCCATCGGTTGGGGTAAGTGTGGTCATCGCATTTGGCATAAATGGAGTAAAAGCTTTTAGCGGTAATTTTTTAATTTTTTTTCTAAAATATTTTGCAATCTTTTTCGCTTTTTTTATACTTTTTTTAACTCCACCATCTCTTTTAATTTGAGCCAATCTTGCCTCAAGTTGGAGCATAATAGTAACAGCAGGAGTATATGGAGTTTGCCCTCGCTCACCATTTCGCAGGTAATCTTTGAAATTAAAATACATATTTTTTACATCTTGAACTTTTGCCAAAGCCGTAGGAGCTAAAATCACCATCGTAAGCCCTGGAGGAAGTGCTAAACCTTTTTGGCTACTTGCAATTACCACATCAATATTTTGCTTACTCATATCAATTGGGTCAGTCACTAACATACTAATCGCATCAACTATAAAAAGTAGGTCATTTTTTTTGGCAAAGCTACCCATTGAATCCAAATCATAGATATGTCCCACACTCGTTTCATGAGCATTTACGATGAGTGAAGTAAAATTTCCGTTAGGGGACAGAGTCTCAATATCACTAAGATTTGTATCTTTAACCTTAAAATCAAAATGAGGAATATCATGAATTGCACAAATATCCACAAACCGTCCACCAAAACCGCCACCGTGAACCACCAACGCATTATCATCTTTAGTCAGCAGATTTGTCACCACCGATTCCATTCCAGCAGTTCCAGAAGCGGTCAAAAATATAACTTTGCTCCCACTCGGGGCATTTACCATCTCCAAAAGCCCCTTTTCACAATTAAAAGTCACATCTGAAAACTCTTGATTTCTAAAATATGGGGTTTGTTTCGCACCAACTGCCAAAATCTCATCGGACATCTTAACAGGTCCGGGGGTAAAAATATAGTAATTCTCATATATCATAAATTATTTCTCCTTTTTAATTTTTTTGCTATCACTATAATCTAGCGAAACTCGATTTATTCTAACCATCTCTGAGGGGGTCAACATTTTTGACTTGATGCTTTCTCTTTGAATCAATGAGCCAAACTCTGCAATCATATATCGAAGCCCCGTGCCGTTGAACTCATATTTGAAACTATAACTTTTTTGACTATCTTCAAATCGAAAATAAAACTCTTTCGTTAGCCACCACGGTGAGGGGATATAAACATAACCTTTAGTTCCCGAAATTATAGCCGAATCCTCCAGCTTGATTCCCGTCGCCACACTGGAAATTCCTCTTGCATTATTTTTATGAGTTGTGATGATAGTATTGCTAATATCATAGCCATTTTCCTGTTGGTCAAAAAATGAGATAGACTTAGACTTGCCCAAAATTTTATTTACCAAAAGCGAAGGGTAGCTAGACAAAAGATTGGTTGCCCCTTGCGAGATGTAGGATTCAGAATATTTTTTTTCACGATAAAGGGTTGTACGATTTGCTCGAACCTCTTTTATCTCTCCAATTAATCCATTTTTAAGCTCTTGTTGAAGTTGATTAAAAGCTGGAAGAAAAGCAGTTTTTATCGCCATAAGTAGAATTTTTTTCTCTTTTTTTGCCAAACCTAATAACTCTTTTAACTCATTTTTTTCTAAAGCCAAAGGTGTTTCACACAAAACATGTTTCCCTGCTTTTAGAGCCTTTTTAATCTGGATATAATGTTCACTCACCGACGAATCAATATAGACAGCATTTATAGATGTATCCAAAAATTCATCATAATTATCATGACCATATTTTACTGTATCATTATATTTTGTGAACTCTTTAACCGCATTTAAATTTTTGGAGTAGATACGATTTATAATTATATTTGATAAAAAATCTGATTCATTGATAAACTCTTGAGTATCCTCTCCCAGCCCCACGAGACCCAATTTTACAGGTTTAAAATTCTCTTTTCGTAGTTTCGTGCTAGAGATTCCTTTAGTTCGAGCCAAATATTCCACATGTGTAAATTCATTGAGATAATCAAACGACCCCACCCAATCATCGCCAATTGCAAAAATATCAACCTTGTATTTCACCATATCTTCCGCTTTTTGCTTCTTGTGAGTCTCCACAATCACTTTATCCACAAAATCCAAAGCCTCAATCGCTTTTACCCGAGTTTTCGTGCTTTGAGAAACATTAAGTTTTCCACGAGACCTATCATAATTTTCATCCGTCACTCCAACAATGAGATAATCTCCCAGTGCAGAAGCTCTTTCTAATAAATTCATGTGACCAATATGCAACATATCGTAAGTACCATAAGTGATAATAATTTTTTTCTTTTTCATTTTTCCTCCTCATAAAATTTTCAAAAAATCCCCAAACGCATATCATATCAATCTTACTTTTTGATAAAAAAATAAAATATTATAAGATTTGTAAAGAAATTTTTAACTTAATTCATTGTAGCAAAAATAGATAAATATTATCTAAAATATAATATTAGTGGAATTTATGATAAATTTTTTAAAAGTAATTAACACAAAAATAGATAATTGAAACTTATTGACTAAATTTCAATATATTATAAATATTCAGATAGCCTTTGGGGGACTAGAGAATTATTTTAAAAACCGCCCCCACATCATTATTAGTCACTTTAAGCTTACCTTTACAGTGGTCTTCAATGATAGTTTTTGACATATACAGCCCCAAACCTGCTCCATTTTTTTGGTCTTTAGTGCTGAAATAGGGGTCAAAGATTTTCCCTATAATCTCTTCATCAATTCCACCACCATTATCACTTATTTGGAGAATATGGCTATTATTTTCTTTAAAGGTTTGAATTTTAATAAAAGGGTTTTGAATCTTTTTTTCCAAAATTATATCTTCTGAATTTCTAAGCAGATTTAGGATTACGTGTTTTATTTCGTTTGGATAAGTTTCAAACTCCTCTGTGCAATTTAACTCTTGAATCAGTTTTATATCTTTATTTGTCAGGGAAAGTTCTACAATATTCAAAACAGATTTAATAAGATTATCATAGCAAATTTTTTCTTTTATCCTATTGACCTTAAAAAAATCACGAAAATCTTCGATAGTATCACTTAAATCTTGCGAATATTCAGAAATTTTTTCAGTTTTCACTATCACATCTTGGGAATTCAATATATCAAATCTGGCATTAATATTGATACCGATACTAGTAGCATTTATGGCACTCAGCGGTTGTCGCCATTGATGGGCAATCATACTTAGCATTTCACCCATTTGAGCCATTTTGGATTGTTGGAGAAGTTGATTATCCTGTTTTCTGCCATTTTCAACCTCCTCCTCCACTCGATTTTCCAAATGTTTACTCAATTGCTCTAATTGAAACTCAATCTCTTTTCTTTGATTTATATCCCGCCACGAAACATGAATAATATCTTCGCTATTTTGCATCATTTTGGTCAAAACAATCTCTACCCAAAAATGCTCACCATCTGATTTTTTATGCACCCACTCAAAAGAGTATGAACCTGTATCTAAAACACGTTTGATTATTTTATCCGCTTTTATCTGTGATTCTTGACCATCTGGTTGATACTTTGGACTCAAATCGGCAGGGGATGTATGCAAAAGCTCATCTTTAGTATTGTATTTAAGCATTCTCACAATCGCCTCATTACAATCTATAAATTTACCATTTTTTATAATCAAAATTCCATCAGATGATTTTTGAAAAAGATTCTCAAAAGCATCTTTTTGCTCCTTGATTTGAGCAGTTTTTTCCTTTATTTGGCACTCTAAATCTTGATTCATTCTCTCTATTTTCTCTTTTTTCTGTTGCAACTCTTCATTTGCAAAAGAGAGTTTTTTAGTTTTTTCCTCAACCT
>JAOZPA010000103.1:8453-8676 GCA_029932985.1 Campylobacterales bacterium | reverse complement strand
AGGGCGGTGAGGATTAAGAGGTGTAATGGTATTATGATTTGCTTTTAATGGGTTAAAAGTGAGATATAGGGATAGTGATATAGGGGCTTAAAAAATCCAAAAATAAGACTTTAACTTTAAAAAAATTAAAGTCTTTTTTTTGGTGAAATTGTGCAAGATTTGGGGGTCAACTTGCCCTTGTATCTGGATTAGTCCTGAAAGAACCTAAGCTTAATTTTAGCTA
>JAOZPA010000103.1:0-8353 GCA_029932985.1 Campylobacterales bacterium | reverse complement strand
TGATGATTGATGAGCTATGATGATTGATGAGCTATGATGATTGATGAGCTATGATGATTGATGAGCTATGATTTAGGGGCGGTTAAAGCCCCAAATGAAAATCAAGTGTAATTCAATGCACTTGTAAAAACTTCTTTGTGTCCTAAGATTCTAGTAATCGTATCTTCTATGCTTTCACCCTCTTCTTTGAATATTTGACTACCTGCAATACTATAATTATGTCTTGTTGACTTCACATTTTTAAAGCCTAATCCAAAAAGGGCATTATTAAACACCCGTGCGAATTTTCTATTTACATCTGATGGACTCATATCCTTAGTCTTCGCATAGGCTCTAAGCTCCTTAAGAAATGTTTGAACTTCCTTATAGGATAGCCCTATGATATGCCCCACAATCGCTTCATTGTTCCCTTTAAGGAGACCGTCAAAAGTGACTTTTGAGCCTCGTTTCCTAATCACTAAAGTTTTCATAAGTTCGGTAAATCTTCTACCAGTTGCTAATCCTAACATCGCTACGATTCTATAAGCTCTTACTTGTTGCTCTTTTTGATTTCTGCCTATTGGTAAATATGACTTATTCTCTAATTCTTTTTTAAGGAGTTGAATTTTTTCAATAACTATGTTAGGGTCTATCTTTGTGTTTTCCCCACTTTGTATTTTTTCTTTTTGATTTCTTTTTTTTGCCTCATCATTTTTTTTAATTGGAACATAGACATTATCAATCGTAAAAACTTCTTTAGCATTTGCTTCATATTTGCCTCCATTCTTAGCAATTACTTTTTTGAATTTAACTAAATTATTTCTAATTGAACTAGTTTCATACATAAAGAAAATCGCATAGCTATATTTTTTATATAGCTCGTTAATGTCTTTAAGAGATTTATTTTTAATGCTATTGTAATCTATTTCAAAAAGTTCTAAAATATCACTTAGTTTATCAACCTCATAAATTTCTTGAAAGACTGTTTGTCGTCTTTTTTCGGTATCTGCCACGATGAATCCTTTTATTTAATATACCGAATTATACCATATTTCAAACTTGATGTCAAGCTAAATATGAATATTCATAGATATTTTTATAGTTGAGTTTATTTGGTGTATGTATATGATAATCAAAATTACTATCGGGATTAACCCAAATCTTAACACTCAAATTCAAACTCTCTATTACATCACTTAGAGCTTTAGGTAATATAATTATCTTATTAGTATATAGTGTTTTAATCTTCATTTTGGTAATCCAATCGTCACTAATTTTTTGATAAGTTTTGCTTGAAAAGTTATCAACTTAATCATACCAACTACAACCGTTTTAGGAATTGAATTACCCTTTACCGCTTGTTCCATTTTTGGTATATTTGATTCTGTTTGTGCCACATCTTCTAATATCGTTTTAATTATTTCATTTTTAGATTTCATCTTTTTATCCCTTAACCGTTTGGCTGTTTTTGTAGTGTTGTCTTGTAATCCAATATAGCAAAATACCCTTTACCCTTAACCTCTTTAATAGCTCCAATAAGCACTAATTCATTCATAACTTTAGAATAGTGTGTTTTAGCAGTTCTATTTGTTTCATCGATAATTTGACCCCGTGAGGTTAATTTTTCTCCTACTCCTATTTCACCAAAATTATACAAATCCTTTATAATGTGGTGTGTCGTTGGTCTGTGCTGATTAATCTTAGGTGTTGGTGTTGGTGTCGCTTCGATTGTTTCCACCTCTTTTTTTGGTACTTCTAAATACTTTAGATTTGTATTTGATATTTTTGCTAAAACTTTTTGGGTATCTTTCATCATATTATTTTTACCGTTTGCTAATTCCTTAATAAGATTCAAATTATTTTCACTAGATATTCTTATATCATCTGTAATAATTTTTAGCATACTTTGATTAATTTGTGTTTGCTCCCTGATTGTAATCCCTAATGTTTGACTAAGCTCCATATTAACCCGTCTCATCTCATCAGCCATATTAATATAATCATCTACAACCTCACTATGTTTAGCTAATTCCTTACTGGCATTATCTACTGTGATAAAATTAGCTACAATTCCCAAAGTTGCAAAAATCTCAATTATCAATATCAGTAAAAGCAATACCGCACTTATATTTTTTTGGTTGCTTACAATATCCTTGTTATTAGCTATTTTTTCATCAAGAATAATATCGTTCTGAATAGCTATATTAAGCTTAATTACTTTCAGCTCACTCTCTATTGAATTTATCATTATTCTACTATCTCTTCGCTGATTTGGATATTTAGAGGTTAATTTAACTATTAGCTCGGGTGTTTTTTCCGCTTTTTTATCACCTAAATCAATTTCTAAACTAGCTAATTCTTTGATAGCTAATTGTAACTTTGGATTAGATTTGTCCGTCTCATTTGTATCTTGACTATTAATAACTGATATGATGGTGGTTCGTTCGTATTGATTCATAGCTTTAAGATGAAAATAGAACAAAGAGATAAGAGCTAAAAGAAAAAATATACTTCCAACAACCCTACCTATAATTTGCATTTTATCATTAAAAAGTGCTATGGCTGAAGTATCCTTAATAGCTTCAAACGATACCGCTAAGAACAATCCCCCAACAATTAAGATATAAATGCTTATCTGTGGGAATGCTGATTTTAAATCAATTTGAAAAGTATAGGTGCTAACTGCAATTGATAAAAAAACAAAAGCATAACTTAAATATTTATATCCTCTAATTATCTCCAAAATTGCTTCAAATCCACTCAATTTATTATATTTTTTATGGAGGGATTTCACCGCTGAAAATTCATTTGTATCTTGAATAGTATTAGATAAATTAGCAAAGCTAGAATTATCCGCCGTTGTATTATTATTATCTTTCATTATATATCCTTATGGAATTCTAAAGGCTTTAGGCGGGTGTTTTTAAACAACCTCACCCTGTAGCGGTGCGGGGCAAAATCAAGGGGGGGGGCTGGGTAGGTTTTTGCCTTATTTACGGGGTGTCCTACTCGGTGTGAAAATCTCATTTGCCCCTCCCCTTACTATTTTGAATATAGCTTTTTATCTCTCTCAAATCTTTGGTTTGTAATTTGATTTTTTCCCTCAAGGTCAAAATATATTCACCTCCTATTTTGGCTAATCTGTAACCAATTTTTATATTTTCTTTTTTAATCAGATAATCGTTCAAATCTGCATATTTCGCATAATGATTACGAAAATCTGTTATCTCTAAATTTGGCAATCGTTCTATTAGTTCTAAGCCGTGCAAATCACCTGAATAGTCATTATCCAAATATAATCCAATCGTCTTATAGTTGCCCCTTGAGATGTGTTTAATAGCTCTATCAATCAAGCTCACACTGTTTAAAATTAAGTAGTCTGATGTTGAATTTGGTCGTAGCTCCTTGTAGCTCATATAGTCCAAAAATCCCTCAAAAATATTGAGCCGTGCATTTTTACCCTCGTCAGCTGACGACGAAACACCACTTTTTACTGTGGTGATGTCTTTATTTTCCAAATTTCCTTTAAAGTATTTGTTTCGTATTTCGTAACCGCCACTATCATTTTTGAATCCAATAGCAAAATATTTTTTATTATTCATTTGATAATATATTTCATTGAGCAAGTGAAAATGGCTATAAATTCCCCTTGAGTTCAAATAAGCCTTTAGAGCTTGATTTTCCAAAGATTGTACTTTGATAATCTCATAGCTCTTTGATGTCTCTAATGGTGCTTGATTTGATTGTGATGAGCTGTAAGAGGTCTGTGGATTAAAAGAGAAATCATCACTAAGTCTTTTTTTAGCTTCGGTAAAATCTATATTATAATACTCCATTAAAAATTTATATATATCACCGCCTAAGCCACTTGAGTAATCTTTGAAATTTGTAAATTCCCCCGTGGTGTTATTTGAAAAAACAAAAAATGAAGCCGTTCGCTCTTTTGGATTGAACGGGCTTTTATATGTGTAGCTCTTTGATGTTTGCTTAGTTGGATTGTGTCCTATTTGTTGCAAAATTTTGTTTAGCACTTTTTATACTCCTTGTATGTAATTTAATATATAAAATATCAATTATACATTAAATTACATACATATTTTATTAAAACAGAATAAAAAATATGTTTTTTAATATAATATGCTATAATTTTATATGTTTTTTAATATAAAGGGCTTAAAGTATGAATAGAGAAGAGTTTAATACATTATTAAAGAAAGCAAAAATATCTAAAGTTGATTTTGCTACAATTATAAAAATAAAATATTTAACCGTGAACGGTTGGGGTTCACCTCATAAAATCCCATATTGGGTAAAAAGTTGGATAGAAAATTACATTAAAAGTGAAGAGCTAAAAGAAGTCAAGCGGATTCTAAAATGTGAGAATAACAAAGAATAGCTTAATTTTTGGATTTTATGGAAAAAAAGTGAAAATTTAAGCTATATTTTAGTATAATATTAAAAACAACAAGCTCTAACTCTCATTTGGTTGTCAAACTATCGGAGAATTAAAGCATTATTCCAAAGCTTAGTGTGCTTTAAAATATATCTTTTGAGGTAGAAGTTGGTGCTTCTACTTCAAAGTTCGTCATTCTATCATATTCTTGCTTATTATGTGTGATAAGAGTGTCATTTTCTGTAATATTACCCTCACTATCTTCATATTCAACTTTAAGCTCTCTAATAGCTTTTGGTTGAAAATCTTTAATTTCAAATCTTACACATCTTACACTTTTGCCCCTGATTTTAGTCGTCTTAAACTCTTTCGTTTTAAAATATTCCTCTTGAACTTTTTGAGCTGTCAAATCTTCACTATTATTAAAAAGTTTTCCAATCTCGACCAAACCCGTAGCCTTAAGATGTAAAAAATATTTATTCCTCACTTTCGTAATGTCTGCAAAAAGTGAGGCATTAATGAAATAAAAAAAGTCCTCATCTTGCCCGTAAGTTTCTGCTAATTCTTTAATCAGCCCGTCCATCGTCTTGCAGTTCAAAACGATAATCTCAAATCTCCGATGATATGAAGCTTTTCGTCTTGCTACTTCTATTTTAAATTTAGTATTTGGTAGCTCTTTATTTAAATATTTATTCACTAATCCATCATTTCTAGTTTTATTATACACAAAATATAAATGATTTAGAATTTCTTGAATGATGGGATAAGTTTTATCCCTCGCACCGCTCATCGGAATATCAAGCATTTCAATTTTTCTAATTTCATCATCTGCAAAATCCGATGAATGGATATTAATTGGGTGGATTCTTCTATCTCTAATATCATCAAGCGGAATCCCATATATACTATTTGTCGTTAATGCCTGATTGTAGGAATTTGTTCTAACCATTCCCGAACCTTTTTTATTTGCTGTTATGTCACCACCACTTGTAGCACTACTTTTAATTCTAGCGGTTAAAGGTTCTACAATTTTACTCTGATTTGGTATATCATCAAATACCACCGTCCTAGTACCTATCTCATAATCTCCCCATTGTGCTTTTTGCCCATCACCCATATTTATATTTTTAAAATAACTATCTTCTGATTTATCATATAGATAGCCACCTGCCAATGAAAGGGTAGTTTTACCAACCCCTCTATCTTCACTATATAAACAAGAAATAGCCATTATTTTAGTATTATGAAAAGTTTGATGAGCTATGATTATTTCAGTTAGAGAAAAATCATAAAATTTTATCTCATCGTTTATTCTGATTGATTTTAGGAGTAAATCAATATTTTCTTTTCCTCTTATTGATTTCAAATTTCTAGCATATTCGCTATACCTGATATTGTTTAGATTCAACCCTTTATAATAATTACTTTCAGCATAAAAATCCTGATAGATAAAAGGATTTCTTGTAACTCTCTCAACCTCAACCGAAAAAGTTACAAGGGTCTCCAATGCTTGAGCTGATATGACTTTTGATAAAATGCTTCCAACAAGATATTTAAAACTTTCCTTGTTATTGTTACTTCCATTCATCAAATATCTTTTTTCTATATCCCACAAGCTATAAAGTGGAGTTTTTTCACTTATTATCCTTACAGGTATTATTTTTTTAGCAAGTAGCTCTTTAATGATTTGAGATGGAGATTGTGCTAAATTTTTAGTTATATCCTCTATTTTCATTTTTTATCCTTTGCTAAAATTTTTGCCTCGTTGATTGTCGCTCTCATAGCTCTCTCAAAAAGTGCTACTTGTTTAATGTTGTATTCTTTACACACTTCCCTAAAAGCTGTTAGTAGCTCACTATTGAAACGATAAGAAGCATATTTATAGCTTCCTTTTATGCTATTAATATCCTGTGCTTCTAAAAATGTTATTTTTCTCATTCTAAGTCCTTTTTATGTTGTATTTCTATATGCAAATGAGTATATCACTCTAAAGCTTAAAATTAAATTATAATTGAAAAAATGTAAAATAAAATAGAATTTTCGTGTTTTTTTATCAAAGGTTACAAAAAAAAGGGCATATAGTAGGGAAAGGTTACAAGAAAGTTACATAAAAAAGCCCTTATCTTAGGGCATAGGTGGAAAGGTTACAAAAGTTGCACGATTTAATAGCCTTCACACACACACACACACACACAAGGCAATAACCGTGTAACTTTTGTAACCTTTTATTTTATAGTGTCGTTGACCCCTTATCTTAGGGCTTTATTGATATATTCCCCTTGTAACTTTCTTGTAACTTTCTTGTAACTTCGTGTAACCTTTCTTGTAACTTCAAAAGCCTATTTGTAGCTCATAGCTAATTACGGGTTAAAAGAAAAAGGGTTGATGTTGGTCTTTTTGTCGGTGAGCCTATTTGTAGCTCATAGCTAATTAAACAAAGTTTAAAAAATTGTGTGTATAATTACACAAAGGATAAAATTAATGCCAACAGTATTAAGAAAAGATGGATTTAGATTTTTCTTTTTTAGCGATGAGCATATACCATATTCATATAGAAAAAGGTGATGGATATGCAAGGATTGAGATAGAGAGCTTGAAGATAACCAATAGCTATAACTTCAACAAAAAAGAGTTAGGTAAGCTAATTAAGATTATAAAATCTAACCAAAGAGAATTTAAAGGAGTTTGGAATGAATACTTTAAGGAATGAGCCATTAATCCAACTGGTAGGGTTTGGGGTTGAGAAGATGTATATAGAGCTAAATACGGGTAGGGTTTTGTCTGTGCCGTATAGTTATACTAAGAGATTAGCTCAAGCAACATTTGATGAGCTTAGAAATTATAGGCTAATTGGAAATGGGGTAGGTGTTCATTTTGAGAGTATAGATGAGGATATTTCAGTAAAGGGAATTATGAGGGATTTTGGGGATAGAACTAAGAGAATCAATATTTCTGTGTCTCAAAGCTTTTTAGATGTGGCGGATAATTATGCTAAGAATCATCATCTAAGTAGGTCTGCCCTCTTTCAAAAGGCTACGATGAGCTATATGCAAGAAATTAATTTAAAGGATTCTA
The DNA here is from genome assembly GCA_029932985.1 of Campylobacterales bacterium. Lineage (GTDB taxonomy): Bacteria > Campylobacterota > Campylobacteria > Campylobacterales > JAOZPA01 > JAOZPA01. Next base: position 906 of record JAOZPA010000103.1, on the reverse strand, counting down.
AGTGATAGCAGTACATAATCAGAATTTGAAATTTTTACAAGATATATCAAAACAGACAAAAAGAGCTTTTGGTAGCTTGTTTGGTTTTGTGATACTTCCCTATACTTTTTTGAAATTTTATTATTTTTTATATGAGATAAATAAATTACTAGATAAAACAGTTTTAGAGATTGAAAAATACAAGAGCGATGAAATAGAAAAAATGCAGGAGCTAACTTTTTTATTAGATGATTATAGTGATGAGATTGAGATTATACTAGATGGTGATTTACTATTTGATAGATTGTTTCATAATGAGCTAGATAGGATTCAAACAAAATTAGTGAATACTGTTACATCGTTGAGTAATAAAATGGTGAAGTTGAAAATAGATGATAATAGAAAAAACACCACTTTATGAGAGGCAAAAGTCTAAACTTGTCAAGCGGAATTTTTTAAAAAGAAGTGTGATAGATGAAGCTGAAAGGCTTTTTGAGAGTGACCACAATAATTATAAATTGAGACCACATATTATAATATGCAAAAAAGATAAAAATAAAGTTTCCCTCACTATCCCAAATACGAGCTACCGAATACTTTACATCAAAGATAATAATATAGCCTATTTTGAACAAATACTAAATCACGGGAAATATGATAGGGTAAATAAGGATTGCTGATTGATTGAGCTATGATGTTGATGAGATTATGATGAGCCTTGAGCCTCTATTTATAGCCTTATCAAGCATCATCAAAAAAAATTAAAGTAAAATTCAACCTTTAAAGTAAAAGTCAACTAAAATTAAAGTAAAAACAAAAATGAATATCACCCTTAAACTCAAAAACTACTCTATCCTCTTATATTTCAATCCTAACCCATTAAAAGCAAATCATAATACCATTACACCTCTTAATCCTCACCGCCCT
>JAOZPA010000021.1:18234-27249 GCA_029932985.1 Campylobacterales bacterium | reverse complement strand
GTGATGTGACGCACTGCACAGTATTTCCAATAACTTTTACATTACCAATAATATTTTTGTCTCTTCGTGATGTAAAATCTCTAAATACACAGCTATCATAACTACCCTCACAAATACCATATCCATCTGCATCTAAACCGCTTGGCTCATATTCAAATGTTTGGTTATTATTGATAGTTATAGACCCCTCAGAGGTAAAAGCTCCCTTAAAGTGTTGATTTGATGAATGACTTGATTCATTCATAGTTCCCTTGATATACATATAGGATGTTAAATTAAAAGCACTACCACCACCATTTCCTGTTGTATCAAAATCACCATATACAAAAATATATAGATTTGAGGCTAATCCACCATCATTAAAATGTAAAATATTTTTATTTAGCATCATATCACCAGCAATAAAGAGTCGCACAGGACCATTTACATTAACTGTCAATTTTTGCCCACTATTCCAGCTACCAATCCAATAATCACCCTCATTTAGGTTTAGAGTAACAGGTCCTTTATGATCACTATCAGCATAACCTAATTTAGCAATTCTCATAAATTTAGAGCTAGAACCATCATAAGTGGTAGTTGGAGTCAAAGTTATAGTAGAATCTTTAGCAAATATTAAATTTCCATAATCCATATCACTATATGTCCCCGTAGAGATAGTTTGAGATGTGCTATCTAACGAATTGGTAAAAGATGGAAAAGTTAATTTTGGTATCGTCATAGGAGCAACATCACAATTATCACCTTTTGTTCCACAATCTATATCTGTACTAGTATCATTTGTATATAAAATGGGAGAGTTTAAAAGCATATCACCATTACCTGGATATACTCTATCCCAAGTAGATAAAGCTCCGGGAAAAGCCCCACAACTTTCAAAATCTACTGGCGGTGGAGGGACAACAATATCTGTACAAGCCTCTAGCTGAATAGTACAAGAGCTTCCATTTTTGGTATATTCCACCACTTGAGCTACACTTGCCATACTAAATTCCATCATAGTTTTGTCATAATAACTTTTTTCCGCTTGGTTACTAAAATCTTCTAATCGATAAACTGTACCATTGTTGAAAAAACTCACATTATGTTGAGAACCAAAAGATATACCACTACTTTGTTCTGCGGTGTCACTATCTGCGGTTAAAGTTTTTTGACTATTATTGATTCCTATCTCATCTCCTGTAGAAAAACTCATACCATTTACCGTTTTTGAAACAGTAACATCATTCAAGTTTTCTCCACTATTGTTTTTAACAGTTGTGGTGATTTTGTAAAACATTTTTATCATCATCATATTAAAACCTTCAGTTTCGATTTTGCTATAACATAAATCATCACTTTTACAAACCGTAGAGGCATCACAAAAAAGGATATTATCGCCTAAATCAAGACTACTTAATTGACTGTCATATATAGGTTGAGCATTGCCTTCTACATCTATAGATTTAGCGACAATTGCACCTTTGAGTTTAGAGTTGACACCTAATGTATAAGCTCCCCTTGATGCAATTACTCCATACATATCTCCATTTGCGGTAAATGAACCTGTGTCATTGATATATAAAAGAAACTTAGATGGGTCTTTGGTGTTGTCATTTATCTTAAGATTTGCAGAATTTGAAGCATCCATATTATTCACAAAAATTCTAACAGGTCCTGAACCAATCACCTTAATTTCAATATTAGCATCAATTTTTAGAGTATCAAAATAGTAATCTCCACTCGCAAGTTCAATAGTCCCATTTGCTAAAAACTCCATATTATGAATTCTAACATCTACATCTTGACCTGAGGTTGTAGGATTTATTTTAAAATTGCCATTTGCATTAAAAATAAAATTATTTTTGACATCTATCTTGTCAGCATTTATTATAAATTTTGAATTTCCACTCAAGCTTATATTATCAGCCTTAAAAGAATCCACATTACTAGCAGTAAATCCACCATTTGCACTAAGAGGTAAATCTTTGATTATCATATTGTAGCTACTACTTTTTGTAACCGTTATGAGATTATTGCCATTACCCGTCAAATCCCCTAGCTCTAAGTTCCCCTCATCGCCAACAGTAATATTATAATTAGCATTTGCTGCTAATTCAATTGAATCAACTTTATTGATAGTCTCGCTAGTGGTCACGGAGATATTTTTGGTCTCACTTCCAAAATCATAATCACTATCTATCTCATCGGGAGATTTAACTTCAGCTTCCTGTATGGCAGGAACAAGAGCATCTTTGACACAAAGTCCACTACTATTACAACCCGCATTTGCACCATTTGTAACAGCACTAGATGGCAAAGTATCATCAGGATTTACTACATTAACATTTCCTGCTAAAGTTATCGCCCCCTCAAAAGTTTGCAATGCATCATCAGCGGTAACACAAATCGGAGCTTGAACCACTTCGCTTGTATCATCTGTAATCGTCACTGTGATTGTTTGAATTTCACTATCAGCAGTTCCATCATTTGCTTTAACTGTCACTTCATAAGTGTTGTTTTGACCACTATCTGCTGGATTTTCAAAATCTGGAGTAACTGCAAAAATCAAAGCACCCGTAGAGGAGTTGAGATTAAAACTATTTCTATCCGCCCCACCTGTGATATGATAAGTTAAGCTATCATTCTGGGCATCGGTCGCACTAATAGTTGTCACATCTGCCACATTTTCAGCTTGAGATAATGATACACTAGTTCCATTATCCATTACTGGAGGAGAAGTATCGTCAACATCAACTATTGCTACTGTAATATCTGCACTGACTGCTTCTGTACCATCGCTGACTGATACAGTTATATTGTAAGTTCTATCTGTTCCATCATCGTCTGGATTTTCATAATCAGGTGCAGTTTTTAAACTTAAAGCTCCAGTTGAAGTGTCAATGTTAAATTTATCAGCATCTACACCACTTAAAATAGAATAAGTTAAAGTATCTCCACTATCGTTATCTGTTGCAGAAATATTTGGTGTCACAGTTGTAGAATTTTCATTTACAGAGTAACTATTACTTGTAATAACTGGTGGAGTATTTTCATCAACATCTACTATTCCTACTGCAATATCTGCACTGACCGCTTCTGTACCATCGCTGACTGATACAGTTATATTGTAAGTGCCATTAGTACCACTGTCGTCTGGATTTTCATAATCGGGTGCAGTTTTTAAACTTAAAGCTCCAGTTGAAGTGTCAATGTTAAATTTATCAGCATCTACACCACTTGGAATAGAATAAGTTAAAGTATCTTCACTATCGCTATCTGTTGCAGAAATATTTGGTGTTACCGTTGTAGAATTTTCATTTACAGAGTAACCATCATTTGCACTTGTAATAACTGGTGGATTGTTGCCTGAACTTTCATCAACATCTGTAATAGTTACAGTTATTGTTTGTGTATCATATTTATATGTAAAAACACTATCACTAGCTTTAACTATTACTTCATAAGTATGATTTTGTCCAGTATCATTTGGATTTTCATAATCTGGAGCAACTTTAAAAACCAGTACACCAGTATTTTTATCTATTGTGAATTTATTATCATCATCTCCACTTGATGCTAAAGCTCCAAGAGAATATTTAACAGAATTACCATTCTCCTCATCGGCATATACTGTTGTTACAGATATAGTATTCTCAGCAATACTGATAGTTGCAGTCCTTTCCCCTCCGTTACTATCTATAACTGGTTTCTTGGCGGCAAAAAGCATCGTTTGAAATATAAAAACTATAAATATTAGTCTTATAAAACTATGTATTGATTTCATCTCGTTATCCTCGCTTTCTAAAAAATTTACACAAGGGGGTATTGTTTGGAATATATAAAACTTGCAGAATTCGCCTAAGCTAATAATATAGAAGTTTTGCAACCCAACCACCCACCTTGTTGCTTACTTATTGTATAATTTTTCACATAACAGTCCACTTAAAATAGTTAATTAAAATGAAAATTGTGTGAGCTGAGATTTTAGGGTATCATCTATGATAGATTTTCAGATAAGTTTTTTTAATATTTGAGATGGTAGATGTGTAAATAAGTGAACCTTAATCTTTCAGTTCTCTAACACATCGAGAGTAGCCGATATTGTTTTTATAGTAATAATAATCATAACCATAATGAAAAAATACAAGCCAAGCTTTGGTGGAATCTTTTTGTTTTGTTGAGCCACTCCAGTAGTAATCGCTTTTGGTATTTGGGAAAGCTCTTTTATTTATGGCAGGAGAAAAACTATTTTTATCGACGATACTCATCAGCTCATCAATATTTGGCAATCGCCAATCTTTGTAGCCATTAAGGGTTAATTTTTTGCAATATTTGACCGCATTTTGCCAAGTTCCTGTGGTGCTGGAGTTTTTTTGCCACATTAGACCACTCCAATTATCTATCACAAGATTATTTTGAATTTGAAATCTTCCACTAGAAAACAGTGATAAAGATAGGAATACAAGGAGAAAAAATATTTTTTTCACAAACACCCTCCAATGAAATTTAATGAATTGTCAATTTTTAAATTATACCTATAAATACTTACAAATTTGTAAAAGAGTAGATTATATTTTTTTTAATCAAGATAGTTTTACTTTTTATCACTTCACCCGTCAAATCTAAGACTTCATCGCTATATGATAGATTGATTTCAAAACTTTCATCGCTCCAATAGATTGTAATCAACTTTTGTTTTGTTTTGAATTTCATAGTGGAGATAATTTTGCTATCGCCAAAAGATATAAATGTGGCATTTTTCAAAATTTTAACCATCGTGGCAAAAGCTTTAAAAGCTTTCCGTTTTTTCATCTCGCCTCTATTGTCAATCAAACCATATCCCGTGGCGATTAACTGATGCCAATATATAGTCTCCACCTGCCCCGTGCTAATGGCTAAAAGATAATATTTTACCATAAAGTTTGCATAATCCTCCTCATTCACACACTCTTTTTGGCTAGTGGGTGCATAGGGAGCGGTATCTGATATGGGCCAATTCACCTCTGTGATTATGATTTTTGGTTTGGTTTTTGGTGAAAGCACAGCTAGGGTGTGCAAAAGTTTTATTTTATTTGGGGTATCAAAAAACAGATATTGCTTATTTTTAGGAGCTCCTCGTCTATCGACATAGAGAAGCGAAGAGATTTTATCAAATTTAATTTTTTTGAGATTAAACAAAGCTCGGATGGTGTAATAATATTCAAAATCTATAATGGGCGGTCCAAGGAGGGTGAGGTTTTGAAATTTTTCATCTCTCACTTTTTGGGCAACTGCAAAAAAATCAAGATACTCAGCGATTCCAAAAAATCCCCATTTCGTTCGGTTAATTGCATTTGCTATTTGAAACTCTTTGATGTAGGGTGAAAAAGTTGTAAAGATTTTTGTGATATTTTTTTCAAAAAGTGTTAAGTCTTCTATGTTTTCTCGGTTTTGTAAAATATTTAATAGGATTTTTTTATTAGGAAATTTTTTGACAAACTGCTCATACTCATCTATCTTGTCCATAAATTCAAGTGGAAATCGAATTAAAATATAATCCACACCAAGCTCATCGATTAATTTAATCTGCTCATCACCCTTTTCAAGCGAAACACCCATACCAAATAGTTTTTTATTGTCAAAAATATTTTTTTGCCTAAAAAAATTCATTAAAATTAAAGATATGGGAAGAATTAGAAGTGAGGTGAAAAAAGTGATTAAATAATCAAAAAAATTTTCTCTCTTTTTTCTTTTTTTGTAGCTCTTGTTTTTAATCGGATAGGGTTGGTCAGAGTATTTGTCCCAGATAAAATATTTCATAAATCTAAAACCAACGGGGCAAAAATCGCCCCTATTATAAGTTGTATCATAAGATAGATATTGCCTTTATTTTGATGCTCTTACACATCTAACATAAACTTTATTTGTCTTTCTATTGTAAAAATCTCCACCATCATCAAAAAATACATGCCACGCACGAGATAAATCATTTTTGTATTCCGTCGCTGTCCAGTAGGAGCTATTTTTGGTTTTGAAAAACTTTTTATCAATTGCTGGTTTAAATTTGCTTCTATCGGCTAAATAATATAGCTCATTAAAACTAGGAAGCTTCCAATCTTTAAATCCACCAAGACTCAAAGTTCTACAATATGACAAAGCATCTTTCCAACTTCTCTTTTTCCCATCATCGCTTTTTTGCCAAAGAAGTTTAGTGTAGTTGTCTTTTACAACTTTGCCACCCTTAACTTTGCTATAACTTCTCTTTCCTCGAAAAATCTTTTTATTCCATTTTCCTAAATCATTTTTTGGCACGGTTACAATTCTGGTCGCTTCATCTAGTACAATTCTAATAGAGAGATTATTTTGTAAATCTATATCACCCTCTTTAGAAACATATCCAGATTTAGAGACTTTGATATTATAAACACCCCGTTTTAGTTTCATATTTTGTGAATATTTTTTACCTATATTTACAATCTCAACATTTGCACTTTTTGGTTTAGTCTCAATACTTAATTGAAAAGCAGCTCTTAAATTCTTTGGTAACGTAAAATAGAAATCACCCAAAATTTGATTATAAACCCCGGGGCTTTGCTCTCCATTTGTTGCTCGGTGGACATCTCGACGAACTCTTTTAAAAACCTCTTCGATAGATAATCCCTCAACCTGCATATTTTTAACTAAATATTTTGTGAAAATTCCATTTGAGCCACTTCGACCATCTTTTGTGACTCCACCAGCTTCCGTAGCATAAGCGATAAACATTCCTCTTGCATTTGAAACAGATGCTAGTCCACCACTGCTTCCACGATTTCCAAATGGATTATTTCTACAAGCATCTAAGATTACGATATTTAATCTATTTTTTGCTCTTTTCATCTTTTTTAAAACATAGTTCAAAGCCACCGCTTCATATTCGATTGCATCGGCATCATCATTTGCAAAAGTAGAATCACTTGCTATTAAGTAGTTTCTACCATCGACTTGTACTCCGTGTCCTGCAAAAAAGAATAACCCTACACCGCTATTTTTTAATTTTTCACTAAACTCTTTTACCACTTTTCTCATATTGCTTTTTTTAATATTTGACTCATACATCACTTCAAATCCTCTTTTTTCAAGAATTTTCTTTAGAGCCTTTGCATCATTTATCGGATTTTTTAAAGGTGATAATGATTTATAATTATTATTACCAATCACCAATGCAACTCTTTTCTCCTTTTTCATCCCATCAATACTAAGCATTCCATTTACATTTGCTTGTAGTAGCCATGGAGCTAATAAAACTACTATAATAATTACCAATTTTCTCATAATATCCTCCTTATAACAAACTTACAAAATATTATACCAAAAAAAAACATAAATAATCTATAAGATTTAAAATTAATTGTCAGAAGAACTCCGAACACATCTAACATAGTCTTTATAATCTTTGAAATATTTCATATGATTCCCGTTTTTAAATAAAACACCACGAGCATCAGTTAATTTAGTATCTTTATCGGTCGCTTCCGTCGCTGACCAATAATAAGCATTTTTACATTTAAATGCTTTTCTATTTATGGCAGGAGCAAACTTCTTTTTATCCACAATACTCACCAATTCATCGATTGAGGGCAACCGCCAATCTCCATGCCCATCAAGTTTTAAATTTGCACAATAATTTTTTGCCTCATTCCAACTTTTCTTTTTGCCATCATCACTTCTTTGCCACATAAGGCTAGAAATACTATCTGTCACAACAGCCTCTTTAATCTTATAACGGCTATCACCTGACAACATAGAAGTAATTAAAACAATCCATAAAACCAACATTTTCATAATAAGCCCCCTAATCCCTTTATGTATATTATAACATAAATAATTAAAATTTATTTAAAAAAATTAGGTTAGATTCAAGAAATATATATTACTTGTATTAAATTTAAATTCTATCATATAAATAGGGTAAAAAAGTGTCCTTTAGCTTAAGAAAACATAATTTTTGCTATATTTTATCCTAATATTAAGGATACTTAAGTTTAATATTTCAGACGTGCAGGTCTCAAAATCTAATCTGTGGGCATCTTAAATGATTGCATCTTAAACTCGCCAAATTTATCAAAAAATAGATAATAAAGCTTGTCTTTTTTCACTGGCAAATCCACCAAATATCGAATTGCCAAATTTGCCTGAAACGATGCAATATTCATAACCATAGGCGAAGCGATTCCAGCAGGAGTCTTATCTGTTATCTGAAATGCCCCAAAATTACTCTTGTCAAAAAAACAAACTTGACCATTAAACTCCTCTACCGAACCGTAAATCCACGGAGTCTTTTGCGATTTTGAAAACTTATCTATCAGTCCCCTCACCGCTAAATTATCTGTCGCATCCAAAATTAAATCAACATTACGATTTTTTTTGCTGTACTCCAAAAAGTCAATTTCAAAACTATTTATCTTTATATCTGCAAATCTTTTTTGTAACACTTTTTTGGTCACGAGCGATTTATACTCATTTTCGTTTGCCAAACTAAAGGTGATTTGACGATGAATATTATGAAAAGCCACTTTGTCAAAATCTACCAAATCAATTTCGCCAATTCCGCTACTGCCAAGTGAGAGGGCGAGTGAACTTCCAAGCCCCCCACAACCGATAATTGCAATTTTTTTTTGCTTTAATGAATGCTGTTTTTGCTCACCCCAAAGCTCAATTTGTCGCTTGAAATAATCCATTTAAACTCCTATTTTTTTAATAAATTTTTTCTTTTCTTACAATAGTTTTGATTCCCTCACCCAATTGTTTTAACACAAAAAAACCATTATTTAAAGCGATATTTTCACTCTCTTTGCTCAGTGTCATAGTCGCAATTGCTCCATAAAATTTATGATTTTTATATTGAGGAAAAATCTTTTTAAATGCCTCAATCTGCTTATTTTTTATCTTTTGGATATGAGCCACCGTAGCTTTATATTTGACCTCCACAATCCCAATTGCATCACCATTATAGATCACAATATCGTACTGCCCCTCCAAATTACCATCTCGCCCTTTTATGTTTTTCTCCAC
>JAOZPA010000021.1:0-18134 GCA_029932985.1 Campylobacterales bacterium | reverse complement strand
CAATATCGTACTGCCCCTCCAAATTACCATCTCGCCCTTTTATGTTTTTCTCCACATAATCAAACTTTATTCCTCCCAAACTCTTAGAATTTTTAAGACTTTCATAAAAAAAATCTTCAGCAACCAAAGCTTTTAATTCATCATTTGTCATTGTTATAATTTATCCCTTATTATTAAGAATTAGAAATTAAATAATATCCAATTTTTATTTAATTTCTACTCCTAAACTTCATTTTTATTTCTAAAAATTTTTCCATTTAAAAGTTTTTTCCAAAATTTTTTATCACTCCACTCATCTTGAATCTGTTTTGAAAAAATTATATCCTCTAATTTTATTTCACCCATCAATTTACTATAAGCATCTTCTCTGAATCCTTGGGCATATCCAGTATCGGTTTCGTGAATTATCACACTATTTAACCTCACCCCTTTTTCACCATTTATCATTTTTGTTTGCTTCATCAATCTATCAACTATTACAAAAATCACTCGGCTTAATTGTTCAGCAGATGGAGAAACTGGCAAAATCACCCACCGTTTGCTATATTTTTTCATATCTTTTATATAATTTTTGCTATCGCCATTCCAAAGTGAAATTGAGTGGTCAAATGAATCCACCAACTCTTTTATCAACCCTTTCAATAATCCAAAATCATAAACCATCTGCCCCCCATCGAGATATTTCGATTCAAACAAAAGCTCAACTTTGTAAGAGTGACCGTGCAGTGAATATTTGCATCTTGAGGTTGAGCAGTCTCGCACAATGTGTGCATTTTCAAATTTAAAAAGTTTTCTTATTATCATAATTTCAGTATAAATCCCCTATCAATTCCCGCCAAATCTTTATAAAAATCCAGCTTCTCATAATCCCTATTTTTCAAATAATTCTCAATCTTCTCTTTTTGGTCATATCCCATTTCACAAATCAAATATTTCGTTTTTCTCTCATAACTCAAATCTATAATATTTTTCAAAATTTCATCGCCAATCTCTCCACCAAAAAGAGCATTTTGCGGTTCGTGAGAGAGTTTTTTTTCTAACTTAAAATTATTTGCAACATAAGGCGGATTTGAAACTATAATATCAAAATCTTCTGCAACTCCATCTAAATAGGAGCTATGAAAAATTTTAATTCTATTTTCAACCTCAAATTTTTTCATATTTATTTTTGCTATTTTTATCGCTTCAAATGAAATATCGGTTGCCAAACAATGAGCCGTTGGCAGATTTAAAGCCAAAATTATAGATATAATTCCACTTCCAATCCCAATCTCTGCAATTCTTGGAGTTTCAAAATTCTTTGCCACTTTCAAAACTTCATCTATCAAAATTTCAGTTTCAGGTCGGGGAATCAAAGCCCCCTCACCGATAAAAAATTCTTGTGAATAAAATGAAACTTTATTTGTAATATATTCGATAGGGGTGTTTTGCTTTAATTTTATAAGAATTTCATCAAGTTTTTTCAACTTTTTCAACTCTTTTTTCTCATTTAAAATTAGATAAATCGTATCACAATTTAAAATATGTGAGAGTAAAATTGTCGCCTCTTTGGGTGAGGAGAGTTTTGAAATCTCCTCTAAAGCCTCTTTAATCGTCAAATTTGACACCTAATCGTTTTAGCCGTTCAGTTACTGGCGGATGAGTGTGGTAAAAAATAATTGAAAGCGGATGGGATTTTGGAAATGCTTTATTTTCATTTGAAAGTTTGATTAGTGCATTTGCCAAATCTTCAGCACTTTCACATTTTGCTCCAAATTCATCTGCATGATACTCATTTGCTCGACTCACCATACCAAATAGTGGCATTATGAAAAAGAAGATTGGAGTTGAGAGCATTAGAAAAAGTGTGATGATTGAATGGGGTGCATTACTGATATTTATAGCTTGAAATAGCGAATCGGGAAGTTGACCAAATAGTGCAAACAGACCAAAAAACATAACTCCTAAGATTGCAATATTTTTGAGAATATCTTTGTGTTTGAAGTGTCCTAGCTCGTGACCCAAAACTGCCAAAAGTTCAGCTTTATTAAGTTTTGCAACCAAAGTATCATACAAAACCACTCGCTTAGATTTACCTAAACCACCAAAATAAGCATTTAGTCGGCTGTCTCTTTTACTGGCATCTATCATAAAAATTCCACTGCTATTTAGCCCTACACTTTTCATCAAATTCTCAATAGATTCTCGTAAATCATCGTTTTCGAGTTTTGTGAATTTATTGAACATCGGTGCAATAATCGTAGGATAGATGAGATTTATGATTATGATAATTGAGAAAATAAAGATAAATCCGTAAAGCCACCAAAGTGAGAAGTTTAAAATAATAAGTGAAATAATCCAGATTACCAAACCTCCAGCGATGAGGGAGATTGCACTACTTTTTGCTAAATCTGCAAGATAAAGTTTTGGGGTCATCTTGCTAAATCCATACTTTTTGTCGAGATTAAATGTGACATACAAATCAAAACCAATAGTTATAAAAAAATTTATAATCATAAATGAGATGACATAAGCGACTGCCAAAAGTGCGGGGTCAGCGATGTTGAAAAGTCCCTCAAGATAACTAAGCCCAAAACCAAACCAGCCGATAAAAATTAAATATCCAAAAAATGTAGTGACAATATCGAGCTTTGTGTTTTCAATCTTATAATCCGCTGCCTTGATATAGTTTGCCCCAGATAAAATTATCGGCTCTAAAACTCGCTCCTTTTTGATGTAACCAATCTCCATAACTGCGATGTAAATTTTTATTAAAGTGTATAAAAAATATAAAATACTAACTGCTAAAAACATCTATACCTCTCCTATTTACTATTTTTTTTTGAGATATTTTTGGTGACAATGGAAAAACTTAAATCTCGAATTTCACCGTGTGAGATGATAAATTTATTCAAATCTTTTAGGGTTAATTTTTCGATTTTTTTCAAAACCTCTTTTGTGTGTCCCTGCTTGAAACCTTTGTAATATTCATTAAATGACCGCCCCACTCTTTGACTCAAAGTTTCATTTCTCAAAGGCTCACTCCCTAACAAAAATTTCTTAGCACTAGATAACTCCTCTTTTGTAACACCATTTTTGGTGAAATCTTTTATCATTTTTTTCACAAGTTTTACCGCTTTATCTTGGCTTTCAATTTTGGTTTGAAGATAACCAGAAAATTTTGAGCTAGATTTTGAAAAAGAGATTCTGGAATATACCGAATATGCCAATCCATTTTTAACTCGAATCTCCTCCATAAGTCGGCTTCCAAAACCTCCACCACCCAAAATAAAATTAGCAATAGTCGCCTTGTAAACATCTTCATCATCATATTTTAGCTCATATCTGCTACCAAAATATACATAAGATTGTTGAACCTCATCTTTTATCGTAATTTTCTCCTCTATTTTTGCCGATGAGGGGTAATAAACCAACTGCTTACTCTCACCCACCTCTAATAGATTCAAAATTTTTGCCGTTTTGGTTTTGATTTTTTTTATCTTTATATCACCACCACCCACGACTAATGCCCGTTTAAGCACTAAATGTTTTTTGATAAAGTTCTGAATCTCTTCTAAGCTAATTTTTTCAAGACTCTCTTTTGTCCCCAGTGAACCCCGAGCCAATGGAGTATCCTTAAACATCAATTTATTCAACTCTTTTCCAGCGATATAATCATAATTTGTCATATTCTTAGAAATCTGAGCCATCGTCAATTTTTTGATTTTACTCAAGGTCTCATCTGTAAAATTTGGGTCTTGCAAAAGTTCACTCATCAACTCCAAAGCCAAATTAATTTTCTCTTTGAGACAACTCACCGTAATCACAAAAGTCTCTTTTCCACTTCCAAAACTTAAACTTATCGCATTGTTTTCCAACTTTTTCGCAAACTCCGTACTACCTAATTTTTTCGTACCTTCATTTAAAATTTTTCCACTCAGCCTCGCTAATCCCTCTAACTCCCCATCTTCCAAAGTTCCACTATTTCTAAAAATAATCTGAAGCGAAACAATCGGCAAATTCTTATCACTCTCAAACACAAACGGCACATCTACATCTTTTACTCGCACTTTATCTACAACACTACTCATCAAAACTCCTTGAATTAATATTAAAATCAACAATAATTTTTTCATCTTTTTTTCCTTCTCAAAACTAAACTCATAACTTCACCAAACATCTCAAACCTTTCTATCTCTATTTTCCACCCTCTCGCCTAATTGCTTAGAAATTTATCCAAAATCTCACTCAATGCCTTAATCTCTTTAATCTATTCTTTGCACCAATTTTTAATTTTTTTCTTATAAGTTTTAAAAATTTTATTTGCAGTTTTGTAATTTTTAGCTTGAATATAGATATTTAAAAAATCATTATATTGGTCAGGAACCATCAAAATCCAATCATTTTTAGCCACCCAAATTTTAACACCATCAGTATGAGAGTTTCGTTTATTTTGAGAATCTTCCAAAAATTTTCTCATCATTTTACCCTTTTTTTCACTCGGGCATTTGATATTTTCACCTCGATAATGAAAAACTGGGATAGAGTTTACAATTTGCGAAACCTTTAAACCACTCTTTTTTAGAAGTTCCAAAACCTTGAGACTCGCATAGATAGCATCTCGATTTAAGCCAAATTCACTAAATGCAAAGTGACCATCGGTATTTGCAATCAAATCATATTTCTTTAGATTTTCCGCCTTGAAATTCCCATATTTGCCCCTTGTAATCTCAATATTTTCATACTCGATAAAATCGGGAGCCCATGCTGGGAGGAAAACTTTGATATTTTTTGAAGTTTTATTTAGTAGTTTAAGCACAACCAAAAGAGCGATATAATCATAAACCAACTCACCATTATCTGCGACAATTTGAAGCCGTTGACCATTTGGATAAATCAAAAATCCACAATCTTTTTTCATAGTTTTCACCAAATTTCCCACATTTTCTTGAGCTTGTTGCACGAGATGGGGAACTTTTGAAAGTTTTTTGTCATCTTGGTGGGCATTTAAAAGAATATTTTCAATTTGTAAATCATTTATAATTTTTGGATAAATCTCAGCAGTTGAGCCAAACATAATATCCACCACCACTTTAAACTGATTGCTTTTAAAAAGATTCAAATCCAAACTATTCTTAACTGCATCTATATAGCGATTTTTAATCTTGTTATCCTCATAAATTTCACCAATATCTTGATAATTTACCCGTCGAAAATTTTCCCTAAAAAATATTCGTTCGATAGATTTAGACAGATTAGTATTGATAAAAAGCCCCTCATTTGTGAAAAAAACAATCTCCGTATTAACTTGGTCGATGACCGATTGGCGGATGTGAACCCCTGCGATAATCTCATCGTTTTGGGCTAAATTGTATCTCATCACATTTGACGGAACATTAAAAAGCAAATCCACCACATTTACACCCGTCGATAAAATCCCACTCAAAAATGCTCTTTTTAACATTCGTGAACTTTTGTAGAAATCGCACGAAACATAAATATTGCTTCGAGCTGGTAAAATTGAACCAAAAGATTCCGCTAATTTTGTACTCATTTCACAAGAAAGTTCAATATTTGTTCGACCGATTACACTTCCTCTTTGGAAAATTGAAGATTTGTATTTCGTCCCCCAAATCACATTATTGCTCACTACCGCATCTTTTGCTATCATCTTATCAGCCCACACAATCAAATCTTTTTCAAACCTTGCATTTTCGCCGATTTCACAATTTTCAGCAATTATCACACCACTTTTTGCAGTTACTTTTGGGGAGATATGATTATTGTTACAGATGACACAATTTTCTAGATTTACCTGTTTCTCAATCTCTGTATTTTCCCAAATTGTGGAGTTTGAAATTTTTCCATTGCCCAGTTTTACATTTTCAGAAACCACTACATTTTCCAAAATTGCACCATTTTCTATCTCAATATTTTTTCCAAGAACCACCAACCCTTTTATCTCAACATTTGATGGAATTTTTGTACCCTCTTCGAGATATGCAACTCCATTTTTAAATTTTTGTTTTTTACCCTTGATATTTAGCTTGATTTTACCATCAAAAATATCTTGATAAACATCACGGTAGCTATTTGGATTACCCACATCTCGCCAATATCCCTCAATCGGACAACCCCAAAGAGTGATATTTTTGCTCATAAGTAATGGAAACAAATCTTTTGCAAAATCGAAATTTTTCCCTTTGGGGATATAATCCAAAATCTCAGGCTCAAGCAGATAGATTCCCGTATTTATGGTATCGCTAAAAACTTCACCCCAGCTAGGCTTCTCCAGAAATTTTTCAATTTCCCCCTTTTTATTAGCTATAACTACGCCAAATTGCAATGGGTCTTCGACGGGAGTTAGAGTAATTGTGAGAAGTGATTTTTTCTCTTTGTGGTAAGTTGCAATTTTTTTAAAATCAAAATCTGTAATCAAATCCCCACTAACTATAATAAAACTCTCATCTAAAAATTCTCTGGCATAAGCCACCGCCCCAGCTGTTCCGTAATCATCATCTGGCTCAACATAAGAGATATTTAGCCCCAAAGCCGACCCATCACCAAAGTGATTCTTTATAATCTCAGGCTTAAAATATAGCAACACCGCAATATCTTTAATCCCCAACTCATCCCTCAATTTCAAAATCGTATGCTCCATCATCGGCTGATTCAAAATTGGTAACATCGGCTTTGGCATCGAATTTGTCAATGGCTGAATCCTCGTGCCAAATCCCCCTGCTAATACAATCGCTTTCATCTTTTCCCCCTATAATTTAATTTGTTTTTACATTTTGTAAATCTATTTTAACTCATAACCCTTCAAAAATTTACTTTTAAGCTGTTCACAATTTATAAGTTTTGGCTTATTAATCAAAGTAATTTTTTCTAAATCTTCATTAATTAATATATCCATAGTTCTTCTATTAGAAAGTTTATTATTTGAAAGTTTTGCTAATGTATTAAATTGCAAAGCAATATTAATTAGTGGTTGATAATTATCTTTGATTATAAAATAGTTTTTATTCATATTGTGAATTTTTTCTAAATTAAGATTTTTTAATTTTAATTCATTATGATTAATAATATAATCAAATAACCATAAACTATCTCTAATTTTTTTTGTAAAATTAAAGCCTGATACTTTATTCTTAATAATTTGACTTTCAGTAATATTCTTT
Organism: Campylobacterales bacterium; assembly: GCA_029932985.1. Taxonomy (GTDB): domain Bacteria; phylum Campylobacterota; class Campylobacteria; order Campylobacterales; family JAOZPA01; genus JAOZPA01. The sequence continues at coordinate 10,974 of JAOZPA010000021.1, read as the reverse complement.
TTATTTGATTTTAATTTATATTTAAATTCTTTATCAAAAAAGTTATTGAGTGACTTGAATTCTATAAAATTAATATTATTCGTTAAACAGAGTCCATCACAAGATTTTCTAGTTTGCTGATTAGCTTCTCTACAAATTATATCTTTAGTCTTATCAAAATCAATAATTTCATTATCTAAATTACAACAGCTTTTATCAATATCTTTAATTTTTAATTTCTCAAAATAATTTTTTGAAATACCAAAATCTAATACTTTTTCTAAAATCACAACTCAAAAACCTCATTCATTGGTTCTGCTAAAAGTGAAAATATCTTATTTAAATCTTCATTAACATTTTCAAAAATAGAAAACTCTCCCTCTTTTTTAGCTAAGTAAAAATTACTCATATCTGTAATATTCTCATCTCTTGCATATTTAATTAATGCTTGTATCATATAAGGACTATGAGAATTAACTAATATTTTCACACCATTTTCTACTAAATTAACTATAATTTTTGCCAATTCCAATTGCCATTTTGGATGTAAATGAACTTCTGGTTCATCTAAAACTAAAACTATATCTTTATTTAAATAATTATTTTGCGATAAAACTTGAAAAATTCCAAAATATTTAATACCAGTAGCTGTATTTACTAGCTCTATTCGTTGAGCTTTTTTATCAAAATAGTAACGACCCATTTCATCTTTTTTAAACTCACCACCCATTAAAGAAATAATTTTTTCTTTTATATCTAGTCCCTTAGATGAACTTTTTATGTGCAATTTAAAGTTTAAATCTTTCATTAAATAGGGATAATCTAATTCTATTCTCATTTGAGATTCTATTTGGGCTATGTCTCTAAAAAAATCACTAAAATTCCAAACTAAAGGACTTTCAATAAATACTGAACGATAAACTTTAGTATCAATCTTTTCAATAGAAATATTAGAAACTTGAAGCATATTTTTTTTTATATTTCCATCTAAAAATGTATTAAGCTTATTTTTAAAAAGTGATTCTAATAATAATGGATAACTTTTATCTTCACTATTTAAATATAGATACAAAGCTTTACCAACCGTGCTTTTTCCTGTATCATTCTCCCCAGCGATTACAGTCAAGCCGTCAAATTTAATATTAGCTTCTTTAATCATCCCGATATTTTCGATTTTTAATTCCATATCCCCTCCCTACTTTAATTTTTTTAGATTCTAATCTCTATCTCATTTGAATCATTTTCAACTTTTTTAGCCTTCATAATTCTATCCTCTTGCAATTTTATATTTAACTCATCATCTTGCAAAGCCAAAATCTGCATCGCCAAATATGCCGAATTTATCGCCCCCGCTTTTCCCATAGCCACCGTCGCCACAGGCATTCCTGCTGGCATCTGTACCGTACTCAACATCGCATCCATCCCATCCATCGCTCCACCTTTCATCGGCACTCCAATAACTGGTTTTGTGGTCAAAGATGCAATCACACCAGCCAAATGTGCCGCCATTCCAGCCGCCGCAATAAACACTCTCGCCCCTTGAGCCTCCGCATTTTTCACATAATTATGAGTCCGCTCTGGACTTCGGTGAGCAGAACTCACAATCATCTCATGCAAAACTCCAAATCTCTCCAAAGTATCAGCACAGTTCTTCATAATCCCATAATCACTCTTACTTCCCATAATAATAGACACAAATTTCATCTTTCACCTTTTCATTAATTTTCTTGATTAATTATATCATATTTATTAATCTTACTCTTTTAATCTTTTCACTTTTGCCCCAAGTTTTGTCAATTTCTCCTCCAATTTTTCATAACCCCTATCAAGATGATAAATTCTATGCACTTTCGTAACCCCATCAGCCACCAGCCCTGCCAAAATCAAAGCACTACTCGCCCGTAGGTCAGTCGCCATCACATCAGCCCCTATCAACCCACCATTTCCATAAATCGTAGCAATTGTCGAATTTAATGTGATATTTGCCCCCATTCGCTTAAGTTCACTCACGTGCATAAATCTATTTTCAAACAACCTCTCATTTATTGTACTCGTCCCCTTTGCAAAAAGTGCCAATGCCATAAATTGTGCTTGCATATCGGTAGGAAATCCAGGGTGTTCGCCCGTTTGAATATTCACACATCCTATCTCTTTTGCTGGAAGTATCGTCACATTTTTTTTATCTATATCAAACCCAAATCCCATCTCTCTAAGCTTGGTAATAGTTGCATCTAAATCATCTGGATTTACATTTGTCACGGAAATTTTGGAGTTTGTAATCGCCCCAGCACAAAGATATGTCCCTGCTTCGATTCTATCAGGAATTACCTCAATATCTTGCATATCTATAAGTTTTCCACCACTTCCGATAATCTCAAGAGTTCTAGTACCAATACCTGTGATTTTAGTCCCCGCATCGCTTAAAACTTCACACATTTGTACCACCTCTGGCTCAATAGCTGCATTTACGATTATGGTTTTTCCATTTGCTAAAGCAGCAGCCATTAAAATATTTGCAGTTCCCGTAACCGTGACTTTGTCAAATAAAATATGAGCTCCTTGTAATCCATTTTTGGCGGTTGCCAAAATATAACCCTCTTTAATCTCTATCTTTGCCCCCATAAGTTTTAAAGCTTTAAGGTGTAAATCGATTGGTCGCTGACCGATGGCACAACCCCCAGGTAGGGAAACTTCACAATGCCCAAACCGAGCGAGTAGGGGTCCTAAAACCAAAATAGAAGCTCTCATTTGACGAACAATATCATAGTTGGCTTTGGTGGAATTTATGCTGGTTGAATCTATCGTCACATCTGAATTTGAAAACTCATAACTAGCTCCTAAATTACCCAAAAGTTTTAAAAGTGTTCTAACATCCACAACTAATGGCATATTGGTAATTTTCACTACATTTTTTGACAAAATTGTACTTGCCAAAAGTGGTAAAGCGGAATTTTTTGCCCCACTAATTTTCACATCTCCACTAAGTTTTTGATTTCCTGTTATCTCTAAATAAGTCATATTTTCTCCATATTAAAAAAATAATTGTACTGTAAAAAGATTAAAAAAAGGTTAGATGATTCAATAAATAGGAGTTATATTTGATTTTTTAAATTAGAATTAAATTTTTTATAATAGTTAAAAAATATTTAGATACAATGATTAAAAAGTATCATAAATATAAAATCAAGGAAAGTCTATGAATCGTGAGATAAAAATGCTCAAAGAGAAACTTAAGGGTTTAAAAGTGCTTTATGTTGAAGATGAGGAGGAGATGAGGCGAGGTACAGAACTATTTTTGAATAAATTTTTTTCATTTGTAGAGATTGGTAAAAATGGGGCAGAGGGGTTGGAGAAGTTAAAAAAAAATAGTTTTGATATTGTTTTTACCGATATTATGATGCCAAAGGTTACTGGTTTGGAGATGCTTGAGAAAACTCAGCGAGATGATAACTTTTTTTGTATCGCTTTGACTGCATCGGATGTGAGGGAAAATGAGATGAAAAGCTTGATAGATTTATATTTTAGAAAACCGATAACTTATGAGAATATGTCTCTGATTATGAGAGCAATTGTTAGAAAATTTGATTTATAGATAGGGTAAATTATGAATAATATTAAAAAACTCAAGAAGATTTCAAAGAGTTTTAAAGTTCTGTATGTTGAAGATGAAGAGGATTTGAGAGAGAGTGTAGTGGTGTATCTTCGGAAATTTTTCAAAGAGGTAGTGAGTGCAAAAGATGGTGAGGAGGGGCTAGAAAAATATCGGTTTGGGGACTTCGACATCGTGATAACGGATATTCAAATGCCAAATATGGATGGCATTGAGATGGCAAAAAAGATTAAGGAGTTAAACTATCAGCAGGAGATATTGATAATTTCCGCTTATAAAGGTGTTGAGTATTTTAGTGAGTCGATAAAGGTGGGGGTGAGTGGATATATTATCAAACCGATAAATTATATGCAGATGAATCAAGAGTTGTATAAAATTGTCGATAAGCTAAAGAGATTTAAGGAAAATGAGTTGTACCATAGTCATCTTGAGGAGTTGATAGAGGAGCGGACGAGGGAGAAAGATAATTTGCAAGATGAAAAGATTCAAAATTATGAGCAAACACTTCTGGCACTTGTGGATATGATAGAGAAGCGAGATAGCTACACGGGAGGGCATAGCCATAGGGTGGCGGAGTATTCGGTGCTGATTGCAAAGGAGTTAGGGTGCAGGGAGAGTGAGTGTCAAAAACTTTATCGAGCGGGGATTTTGCACGATATTGGCAAAGTTTCTACCCCTGATTCCATACTTTTGAAACCAGGAAAATTAAATAAAATTGAGTATAAATTGATACAAGAGCATGTGATTGTGGGGTATGAGATGCTTAGTAAAATTTCGATGTACAAGGAGTTGGCGGAGATTATTCGTTATCATCACGAACGACACAATGGCAAAGGTTATCCTGATGGGCTAAAGGGTGAGCAGATTCCATTTTTGGCTCGAATTATGATGGTGGCGGACTCTTTTGATGCGATGACAACAAGTCGTATCTACAAAAAAAGTATGAGTATCAAAGATGCACTTTTGGAGATAAAAAAATTGTCAAATGTACAGTTTCATCCCGAAGTAGCCACAGCAGCTTGTATCGCTTTTGATAAAATCTCTATTGCCCAAAGCATCTCTCAACTTCCCAAAAATGAGTTAGAGAAGGAGCGATTTTCCTATTTTTACAAAGATCAAGTGGTAAATGCTTATAACAAAGATTATCTGGATTTGATATTGAGTAAAAACTATTATGAAAATGAGTATCACTGTATAAATGCTTTTTTTCTACGAAGATTTACAAAATACAATGAAAAATATGGTTGGAATAGTGGTGATGAGCTTCTTTCCAAATTTGCAAATTATATTAAGCAATCTTTTCCACAAGCTTTAATTTTTAGAATTCATGGCGATGATTTTTTGATTTTGGATAAAAAACATTTGATTATAGAGAAAGAGTTTATAGAAAATATCGATTTTTTAAAAGATACGGGCATCACAGTTTGCAAAAGTCATATCGACATATTTGATAAAGATATCTCTTGCTTTGATGATTTAGAAAAATTTACATCTCTGTGTTAAAAAGTACCATATCAAAAGGAGAATAGATGAGAAAAAAAACCATTATTGCACTTATAGCTTTATTTGTAATTATCAATATTGCAATCTATATAATTACGGAGATAAATAAATATCAAAGGATTCAAATTTCATTGGATAACCATTTAAATAGATTGCAAACTAATTATGAAATACTTTTATATCATCAAAGGATAACTGCCGATGCTGCTTATAAATCAACTATAAGTATGAAAAAAGTGATGGATGTTTTGTCAAAAATCAAGGGGGCGAATGAGGAGAAGATGGTGATTTTGAGAAAGCAACTATATGAAAGATTGAAAAAAAAATATAAGATACTGCAAACAAAGGGTGTTTTACAATATCATTTTGTTTTGCCTAATAATAGGGTTTTCTTGCGTGTACATAAATCGGATAAATTTGGAGATTTATTGACAGATATTCGTTATAGTTTTAAATATACAAACAAAACTCACAAAATAATAAGAGGTTTTGAAAAGGGTAAAACAACACATGGATTTAGAAATGTATATCCAATTTTTGATAAAGATAAAAATTTTTTAGCTTCGATTGAAATCTCATTTTCTAGTGAATTTTTGCAGGAATATTTAATTAAAGTCAATAAAATGCACACCCATTTTTTGGTACATAAAAAAATTTTTGATGTTAAGACTTGGAATAGAGATGATATTAATTGGAAATATATTTTAAGTTCTGAAAATAGCAATTATATGATGAGTATTGTGCATAGTGGCTATAATCAAAAAGATATTATCTATAACAAAAAAAGAATTAAATCTATTAAGTCTAAAATGGTTAAAAAAATTTTGTTGGGGGTGAAGTTTGCACTCTATGTGGAGTATGAAAATAGGGTGAGTGTGATTTCATTTTTGCCCATTAATAATCTCAAAGATAAAAAAGTGGTAGCGTGGATAGTTTCTTATGATAAAGATGATTTTATTCAGATGAGTTTGCAAAGTAATTTTTGGATGCAATTAATTTTGTTTTTTCTTTTATCGGTTTTATTTTATTTCATCTATAAAGTGGTCAATCAAAAATTTATCCTGCACATTAAGGTCAAGGAAAAAACTACAAAATTAAGGGAGAGCGAGGCTCAATTAAAACTTTTAAATAAAACTCTTGCATCTAAAATCAGACAAGAGGTCAAAAAAAATCAAGAAAAAGATAGGATTTTGTTTCAGCAATCTAAAATGGCATCAATGGGAGAGATGATAGGAAATATTGCTCATCAGTGGCGACAACCAATATCGATAATCTCAATGTGGGCAAATAATATAATTGTCGATATTGATATGGAGGAGATTGATGAGAAAAATTTGCGAATCTATGCAGATAATATAAATAAACAAACTTTGTACCTCTCACAAACAATAGATGATTTTAGAAAATTTTTTATCCCAAATAGAGAAAAAAGTAGATTTACTCTGAAAAAAACGATAGATAAAACGATAAAGTTATTAACAGCTTCTTTTAAAAGATATAATATTGAGGTAATTATGGAGATTGAGGAGATTGAGATAGAGGCTTTGGAAAATGAACTCACTCAAGCAATTTTAAATATCATCAAAAATGCAAAAGATATACTGGAAATTTTACCACGAGAGAGTGAAAAATTAATTTTTATCAAAATTTATCATAAAAAAGATGAGGTGACTATTAAGATAAAAGATAATGGCGGTGGTATAAAAAAGGAGATAATCAATAAAGTTTTTGAACCATATTTTACAACTAAGCATAAATCCCTCGGCACTGGAATAGGGCTATATATGACCCAATCAATTATCACAAAACATTTAAATGGAGAGATATATGTGCATAATGTTGAGTATGAATATTGTAATCAAAAATATAAAGGTGCGGAGTTTATCATCAAATTACTCTTAGATTAATCAATAAAATTATATAATGGTCTGAAAACTAAGGAGTTCATTATGAAATTGTTTAAATTCACCCCAATTTTAGCTTCACTGCTTATCTATTCACATCTTATTGCCAAAGATTATACCGTGGGTTTTGCCCAAGACACAATGGGAAATGATTGGCGAATTGCCCAAGTTAGAGAGGTTGAAAATGGATTTAAAGATAAAAAAAATATTAAATTTTTTTACACCAATGGCAAATCAAACACCGCAATACAAATTATGAATATTGAGGATATGATAGAAAAAAAAGTAGATTTAATCATTAGTTCCCCACGAGATGCTAAAGTTATGACCCCCGTGATTGAAAAAGCTTACGACCAAAATATCCCTGTGATTTTACTCTCTCGAACAATTTCGAGCGATAAATATAAAATTTTCATCCACCCGAAAAATCGCTTGATTGCCAAACAGTCAGCCCAATTTATCGCCAAAAAACTAAATGGCAAAGGTAATATCCTAATCCTCCAGCACACCCCCACCTCCACTCCAGCCATCAGACGGACAGAGGGATTTTTGGATGAGATAAAAAAATTTCCAAATATCAAAATAGTAGCTATAAAAGTGGCAAATTCACTCCGAAACAAGGCGATTTTGAAAACTGAAGAGGCGATAAATGAGGGGCTGAAGTTTGATGCTATCTATGCCCAGAGTGATTCTATGGCGATTGGGGCGATTATGGCTCTCAAAAAAAATGGTCTTGACCCAAAAAAAATCATCATCACAGGTATCGATTATATCTCCGAGGCTCGTGAGCTTATAAAAAAAGGTGAGCTTGATGCTTCCTATATCTATCATACTGGGGGAGCGGAGGGTGTGAAAACCGCTATGAAAATATTGAATGGCGAGGATGTCCCAAAAGAGATTATCATAGATTCAATGGAGATTACAATCAAAAATGTAGATGAGATAGAGCCGATTTTTTAAAAAGTTGGGGCTTTAAGCCCCCTCACCGTGAAATGATTTTGATGACCAAAGGTAGTAGATGATAAAATTATCGATAAAATTAATCTCTTTAATATTGTTTGCTATATTTTTCTCATTGCTTTTTGTGGGGATTTCATTTGATTTTTATATCAAAGATATTTTTATAGATTCAAATAAACAAAATTTTATTCAGAGTTTTAAAAATACTGCAAATGAGCTGAAAAAAATGGAAAATGATATAATAAAAAGCTCTAAACTTCTTGCCTCAGAACCAATTGTACAATCAACTGTGAGATTGATAAATATATATGAAGATAAAAAAAATTATAAAAATGATTTGCTTGACCAACCCAAAAAAGATTTAGCCGAATTTTTGTTGAGGTATATAAAGCTTTCAAATCATAGTCAGATAGATATTTATGACCAAAATGGTTTTTCCGTAGTGTGTGCTAAATATATCAAAAAATTAAATCTTTATCAATCCTCTTTTGTCTCATATCTCGATAATAAACCTAGACTTAATATAAGATTGGAAAATCAAATTTTTTGGGATAGTCGAAAGATGATAACTAAAAAAAGTCATTCAGACCATCTAAATTTGCACTATAATATAGAAGATAGGTTGCTAAAATTAAATTCGCATATCTATATCGAAACTCCAAATCAAAAAAAGATTGGAATGATTGATATTTTAAAAAATCTAACACATCGAGATATACAACAGTTTTCCTCCTCTGATGATATTATTTTAACTTATAGTTTAGGCAAAAATATTCCCAATAAAAAACTGATAACATATCTATTTTTTAAATTAAATCAAAAAAGTATAACTATAATTGAGGAGGCTGAAATTTTTAAATCTTATGCCTCTATCCCCCAGACGAAAAAAGATTTTATCTATATAAAAGCGATTGCTAGTAAAAAACAACTTATAATTGCATTGCAAAATAGTAGAATGATACTTTTGATAATTACCCTTTTTGTAGCGAGTTTGATTGGGATTTTTAGTTTGATTATTATCAAAAATATTGTCACTTTACCTATGAAGAGATTGATGTCAAATATAAAAGATATAAAAAATAATAATTATAAAAATATAAGAGTTATCGAAAAAAATGATGAATTTGGTGAAGTTTCACAAAGTTTTAATGAGATTATAATTTTGCTTAAAAAACGAGAATACCAATTAGTTGAGAGCAAAAATAATCTGAAAAAAGCCCAATCTATCGCAAAATTAGGTAGTTGGGAGTTGATACATAATACTCAAATGATAAAATATTCTGATGAAATGTTTGAAATTTTGAGAAAAAAGAAAAATAGAAGATGGCAGGTTTTTAATATGTTTGAGAGATATGTTAATAAAGAGGATGAGGTGAAATTTAAAACTCTTTTTAATAATTCTATAAAAAAAAATAGATATTTTGAGCTAAAACACAAAATTCTAAGAGAGGATAATAGTATAGGATATGTGCAATCAAAAGCAAATCATAAATATGATGAGAGTGGGAATATAATCAAAACAATAGGTACGATGCTTGATATTACCAAAATTAAAAATCTTGAACAATCAAATCTCCAAAAGGAGCAGATGCTATTTCAACAGTCCAAAATGGCATCGATGGGGGAGATGATTGGAAATATTGCTCACCAATGGCGACAACCAATTGCGATAATTTCGATGTGGGCAAATAATATAATTGTCGATATTGATATGGAGGAGATTGATGAAAAAAATTTACGAATCTATGCAGATAATATAAATATTCAAACTCAGCACCTCTCACAAACAATTGATGATTTTAGAAAATTTTTTATCCCAAATAAGCAAAAAAATATATTTTATTTAAAGCAAAGTATAGATAAAACGATAAAACTCCTAAAAGCTTCCTTTAAAAATCATAATATTGAGGTGATAAAAAATATTGAAGATATTGAGATAACTGCGCTAGAAAATGAACTCACTCAAGCCCTTTTAAATATCATCAAAAATGCAAAAGATATACTGGTTACACTTCCCGTAAATATGAGAAAATTAATTTTTATAGATATTTATCAAAAAAATAATGTTGCATATATCCAAATAAAAGATAATGGCGGTGGCATAGACAAAGAGATAATCGATAAAATATATGAACCATATTTTACTACCAAACATAAAAATCAAGGTACAGGAATTGGACTTTATATGACCCAATCAATTATTATAAAACATCTCCAAGGTGAGATATATGTAGAAAATGTAAAATATGAATATAAAAATAAAACTTACGAAGGTGCAGAATTTAAAATTAAAATCCCTCTAATTTAACCTTTTGCCAAATACTAAGATAGATATGTTATAATCAAAATAAAGGGGTAAAGATGTTAAAAAAATTACCAATTGGGATTCAGACTTTTAGTGAAATTAGGGAGGAGGATTATCTCTATATTGATAAGACGGAAATTGCTTTGGAGTTAATAGAGAGTTATAAATATTCATTTCTTTCTCGTCCACGGCGGTTTGGAAAGTCGCTATTTTTAAGCACTTTAAAAGAGATTTTTGAGGGAAATAAAAAGCTTTTTGAGGGACTGCATATTTATGACAAGTGGGATTTTGAAGATATTTATCCAGTGATTAAGATTGATTTTGCAAAAGGAAGGGTTGAAGATAGAGAAAATCTTGATGATAGAATTTTGAAAATTCTCAAGGAAAATCAAGATAATTTAGGGATAGAGTGTGAATATACTAGTGATAGTGCTGGTTGTTTTCGAGAATTGATAGTTAAAGCCCATCAAAAATATCAGAAAAAAGTGGTGATTTTGGTGGATGAATATGATAAACCGATTCTTGATAATATCGAAAATCAGGAGAAAGCTAGTAAAATTCGAGATGGTTTGGGCATCCTTCATTTTTAACTATACACTTTCTATTTAAATATGAGGTATTTAATTAAAAGCAAAGACAAATTTTCATAGTATGAGAAAATCTTCAGTAGTCGCCAATTTTTATTAACCTCGAATCTATTTTTTGAAAAACTA
>JAOZPA010000020.1 GCA_029932985.1 Campylobacterales bacterium | reverse complement strand
ATTAAATACCTCAAATTTAAATAGAAAGTGTATAGCTAGAAATGAAGGATGCCTATTTAAGTAAAGAAAATCACTAATATTCGCCATAGGGAATTTACAAATCATTATAACAATTTTAAAATTAAGAATATATTTCATTAGTAGGATTAAAATGTTAGAATATCTTGAATTTGATAAAACAGAAGTTATGGATTTTCATAGAAAAATAGTTGAAAATATCAAAGAAATTAGAAAAGAGCAAAATATTACTCAATTAGATTTAGCTTTAATCATAGGTCACAAATCTATGAGTACAATAGGCAAAATAGAAGCAAATTTAGAAAATAAACACTATAATATCGAACAATTGTACAAAATTTCAAAAGCTTTAAACGTAGATATTTGTGAATTTTTTAAATGAAAAAAATGGTGAGGGGTGGCACTCGGCGATGATTTCCCCCAAATGCTCACAATCTTCGGAATCTGCTTAATTATTTTGGGCGGTGTACTTGTGGCAAAAAAAGGCTAAATAGAATTTCTAGGGGGAAAATTCTATCTCTAATTTCTGATAATTTTTAATTTGATTAAAATTTTATTTTTGAAATATTTAAAATATATTTTTTCTTGAGTTATTTTATAGATTATTTTATAATTTTTATCCTCTAATTTTTGTGTAAAGCCATCTTGAGTTTTTATAATATTTTTTGAATTAAAAATTGGTTTGCCATTTAAAATATTTTCCATAATTTTATTGGGATATGAGGGACTTAAATATTCCTCATTAAAATTACTTTTTCCCATACAAAAATAATCTACACAAACTTGATTTTGAATCTTTAAATCAATCAGTGGTGTTCCTGCTGAAAAAACTTGTATATTCGTATAATTTTTACCAGTATTCAAAAATCCGACATCAGAGAATTTTATATTGGCAAATTTAAAAGTCACTAAATAACTTTTTGATTTAATATTCTTAGGTTTTATCGCACACCCACCTAAAATCATAATAGCAAGAAATAAAGCTATTTTTTTGTACATTTTTAACCCTTTTTAAGTAAATAAAGTATATAATGCGACCAGTTTAAAAAGTGGCCCATTCGTCTAGTGGTTAGGACACCGCCCTCTCAAGGCGGGAACAGGAGTTCAAGTCTCCTATGGGTCACCAATCAACTATTTTTAAATCCCTTTTTTTTATAAATATTTATATAAATATGTAAAATATCCATCGCTGCTGGGGTTACTCCGCTAATTTGAGATGCAGAAAAAAGAGTTGGGGGATTAAAAAGATTTAACTTTTCAATAATCTCATTACTAAGTCCTGAAACTTTTTCAAACTCAAAATCCTCTGGAATTTTCACATCCATAAGCTCTCTCATTTTTCTAATTTGCACCTTTTGCTTTTGAATATATGAAGCATATTTGGACTCAATAATAATTTGCTCTTTAGTTGCCTCATCTAAATCTTTAAAACTCGGCAGAAAAATATCTAACTTTGCCTGTGTGAAATCTTTTTGAGCTACAATTTTTTTAAGAGTAGTTTTGTCTGTAATCTTAGTGAGATGATTATCTTTCAACATCTTCAAAGTCTCTTTTGATGGAGTTACAAAATTTTCCTCCAAATATTTCATCGCTTTTTTAATCGCAAACTCTCTTTGCACAATCTCAAGATGACGGTCCTCATCAATCAATCCAAATCTATAACCATAAGATGAGAGTCGCAAATCTGCATTATCCTCTCGCAAAATCAATCGATACTCCGCCCGACTTGTGAACATTCGGTAGGGTTCTTTAGTCCCCTTTGTGACCAAATCATCAATCATCACACCAATATAAGCTTCATCTCGCCCCAAAATAAATGGCTCTTTTTCATCGATTGCCAAACACGAATTTATAGATGCCATCAGCCCCAAAGCCGCCGCTTCTTCGTAACCCGTCGTGCCGTTAATTTGCCCCGCAAGATAGAGATTTGTAATTTTTTTACACTCCAATGAGTGCTTTAGCTCGGTGGGATTTATATAATCATACTCAATTGCATACCCATATCGAACAATTTTTGCCTCCTCAAAACCCTTGATACTTCGCACCATCTTAAGCTGAATATCTGGTGGCAACGAGGTACTTAAACCATTTATATAATATTCTGTGGCTTTTAAAGTTTGTGGTTCTACAAAAAGATGATGCCTTGATTTTCCAGCAAAACGGTTAATTTTATCCTCAATACTTGGGCAATACCTCGGTCCTACCCCCTCAATTTGACCAGTGAAAAGTGGAGCTTGATGAAAATTCTGAGCAATCAAAGTATGAGTATCTTCATTTGTATAGGTGATATAACAGGGGAGTTGGTTTAATTTAAAATTTTTGCCACTTCTAAAACTAAACGGCTTGGGGACTTCATCGCCACCTTGAATATCCAAAGCGGTAAAATCGATACTTTTTGCATCAATTCGTGGGCAAGTTCCAGTTTTTAATCGCCCCAAATCCAATCCTAAATTTTTTAGAGATGTTGATAATTTGTCGCTTGATGGTTCACCAACTCTTCCGCCCCTCTCTTGAAACTCCCCAATATGGGTCAATCCATTTAAGAAAGTGCCAGTTGTTATGATAATTTTTTTGGCTAAATATCGGTTGCCCAAATTTGTGATGACACCTCTGCATTCACCATTTTTTATGACTAAATCATTGACCGTTTCTTGCACAATATCCAGTCCATCACTCTCCAAACAAAGGTTTTTCATATTTACTCGGTAACTATCCATATCTATCTGGGCCCGTGAACCCCTCACCGCTGGACCTTTTGAGCCATTGAGCAGACGAAACTGAATTGCATTTTTATCCGTAGCTATCCCCATCTCACCGCCAAGTGCATCTATCTCTTTGACCAAATGCCCCTTTGCCAGTCCACCGATGGCAGGGTTGCAACTAGTAGCCCCAATCTGCTCTGCCAAAATCGTGATGAGGAGAGTTTTTTTGCCCATTCGACTAGCGACCAGACTAGCCTCGACCCCTGCATGTCCGCCACCAACGACGATAATATCATATTTCAACTATTTTCCTTTTGCTATTTTCTTTATATTTTTATTATAACAAATTATTTTAGTGTCTGTGCTTTTGTGATTAATTTATAACCGATTTTATCTTTATTATAATATTTTGGATAAATCTCTTTGACGATACTGTACCATTGGAGTTTTTGCTCATCTGAAAGAGAGTTGATAATTGAAAATTTACCATTTTTTTTAGCATAGAGTTTAATTTTTTTTAGATGAAAATCTTCTAGTTTTTTAGTTTCAAATCTTTCTTGAATTGTAGCTTCATTCATCGCTCTTATAATGGCATTTTTTATATTTTGTGGCAGAAATGTCCAATATTTTTTATTGATAACTACCAAATATCCTAAATATCCGTGATTTGAAATTGTTAAATAACTTTGATTTTTGTAAAACTCATTTTTGTAAATTTCACTAATAGTATTTTCTTGACCATCTATTATATTATTTTTTTTTCTGTTTTCCATCGCTTTTTTCAATAATTTATTGACAGTATTAAATGGTAGAATTTTGGGTTTAGCTCGTAAAATATTAAAAGTATCTTCCAGCACCTTTAATGCCCGAATCCGTATCGATTGTCCTCGTATATCAGATGGATAGATTATTGGCTTTTTTCTGCTTGTCGTTAATTGCTTGAAACCTTTATCCCAAAAATTTAGAACAATATATCCATTTTCAGAAGCTTTTTCTCTAATGGTTTCTCCCACGATGGAGTCAAAAGTTTTATAAATATGAGTGTAATTATCAAAAAGAAATGGGAGTTCAAAAATATTTAGTTGTGGAATATCTGTTAGGAATTTGCTAAAACTCGGACAAGCAATTTGCACCTTATCTAATTTTAAAGCTTTTAAAACTTCACTATCTTTAAAATATGTCGATTTAGAGTAGAGTAAAACTTGAATTTTATTTTCTGTAAGCTCCTCTACTCGATTTTTAAAAAAAATAAGAGCTTTACCTTTTGGTGAATCTGGCGAAGCATTATGACTTATTATCAATGGAGAATTTGATGAAAATAAAAAATTAGGTACTATAAAAAGTACAAAAAAAAACTTATAAATAATTTCATTTTAATCTTACCTTTTAGTTTAAATTATATTTGATATGGTAGCCTTGCGAAATACTAAACCAACAAAATTTTATGAGAAGTTTAAGGATAATGCAATTAAAAGCTTAGTAGCTTTTTCAAAAAACTATACCATATTTTTAATTTTCCGCCACCCTCCATAAGATGATTGATGTAATCATCATAACTCATATTTTTATTTGCTAAAAATTTATTTAGAGTTTCCGCAGAGAGTGCCATCCCACCCTCTCTCTCCTTTTCACAAAGAAGCTCATAAACTTTTGCAATTTGCTCTATCCCTTTTTGATTTGCCTTACTCCGAAATGAGTAATAACCCATCTTTTTACCCTTTTTTGCCACAACTTCCACATCCGCAATCACCCAATAATACAATCCATCTTTCGTAGAATTTTTGACATAAGCATAAATTCCCTGACCTCTATTTAGCCTCTCCCACATAAATTTAAAAATTATTTTTGGCATATCTGGATGCCTAATTATATTATGATTTTTTCCAATCAACTCATCCTTGCTATAGCCAGATACACTACAAAAATAATCATTCGTATATGTAATATGCCCTGACAAATCGGTTTTCGATGTAATATATTTTCTACTTTGCAAAATCACTTCACCATTTTTAATCTCTCTCATAGCAATATCCTCTTTATTATTAAGAAAAGTATAATATATAATAACTTATATTTTATTGAATCTAGCCTTTTATCTCTTATAAATTTATATTTCTATAAAAAAATAATCTTTTATTTGAATATATCGCAAATCACAGGCGAGAGAGGGGATATTTATATACATCAAAGTGTTAATTTGTAGCTGTTTTCCTTGGTGAAAATGCCCCTCAACGATAAAATCACACTTTTTATAATTAGAAATTTTGGATTCTATTTTTTTCTCAAATTTCAGATATTTTTTGCAAATTATCTTTTTATTTTGCATTCTAAATATAGATTTTGAGAGTTGAAAAGAGAGAATCTTATCCAAAAAATTCCAACTTTTCAAAACCAGACTACTCCGTAAAATAGAGGTAAAGATTTTGTACCCCAAACCGCCAAAAATATCTCCGTGACTTAACATCATAATTTTGTCTTTGTAGTAAAATTTAGTCGGTTGCATCTTTATATCAACCACTTTAACTTTAGGAAAAATCTTTTTTAACCCAAAATCGTGATTACCCTCAAAATAGTAAATCTCCATCTTTTCCGATAACTCATCTATTAATGAAATTTGCTTTTGATATTTTTTTTTTACATATTCTGAATCTATCAAAAAATCAAACATATCACCCATTAAAAATAGTTGAGTTGTCACAATCTCCTTTTTTTTCAGCTTTTGCAAAAAAATCAAAAAATTTGTCCGCTCATCGCCATCGTGAGCATCTGCTACAAAAATCGCTCCCTCTCTAATTTCCAAATTTCCGTTAGGGGACATAAGCAATTTTAGGGATTCCTAAATCTTCCTCAAATCCACTCATCAAATTTGCATTAACTACCGCTGCCGAACTTGCACCTCTAAGTAAATTATCGATACTACTTGAGATAAATAGAGTTTTGCCCTCCATTTTTGCAAATATATCACAAAAATTTGTACCACTTGTAGATTTAACATCAACCGGGTTTTTACATATTCGCACGAATGGAGTATCATTGTAAAATTTTTCCAAGATTTGGATAGGGTCAATATTTTTTTTCAAAAGTAGATAGGAGCTAACGAGCATTCCTCGCGAGATTGGCAAAAGATGAGGCACAAAATTTATATTTAATTTTTTACCAGAAATCATCTCCAATTTTTCCTTAATTTCGGGAGAATGGCGATGTGATAGGGGTGCGTAGCCAAATATATTTTCATTAATATTCACATAATGGCTAATATCCTTCAAACCTTTTCCAGCCCCCGTGACTCCACTTTTGGCATCTATCATTATAGGATATTTTGAATCTATCAAATTTAGAAATGGCAAAATCCCTAAAATTGTGGCGGTGGGATAACACCCTGGATTTGCCACAAGAGAGGCTTTTTTAATTTTTTTTCTATTGAGTTCGGGCATACCATAAACTGCATTTTTGAGATTTTTTTTGTCAATATGAGTTGTATAAAATTTTTCATAAGTTTTAAGTTTAAGTCGATAATCTGCCGACAAATCTACAACTTTTACCCCCAGATTTAATAACTCTTTTGCATAAAACATAGCCGTTTTGTGAGGAAGTGCCAAAAATGCTAAATCCGCTTTTTGTGCTACCTTTTGAGAATCTGCTTTATCAACATTTAGATTATAAACTTTTGCCAAAGATGGGTGAATATCTGTGAGCTGTTTATCTCCACTGCTAGTTGCAATATATGTGATATGAAATTTGGGATGAGAGATTAGGATTTTGATAAGCTCCAACCCCGTATATCCACTAGCTCCGATGATTGCTACATTAATCATCATCTTTTCCAAATGCGATGGGTTTAAATGAAACCTCTAAAACTTCAAAATCCACCTCGCCCCCAGGGAGTTTAACTCGAATTTCATCTCCCTCCTCTTTGCCTAAGAGTTGTCTAGCTAGTGGAGTCTTGATGGAGATTAAACCATGTTTTGGGTTGCTTTCAAATGCCCCAACGATAACATATTCAATCTCCTCTTCTGCATCTAAATCTTCTAGTTTTACAGTAGAACCAAATTTTATTTTACCATGAAGATAGGTTGATGGGTCAATGAGTTGCACTCTAGCAATCAAGTCCCCAAGCTCTGCCATTCTCATATCGATAAAAGCTAATTTTTCTTTTGCCGCATGATACTCAGCATTTTCTTTTAAATCTCCATGACTTCTAGCAATATCGAGATCTATCAAAGTTTCAGGTCTTTCAACTTTTTGAAGTCTTTTAAACTCTGTATTTAATTTTTTAAATCCATATTCCGTAATTGGTTCTTTCTGCATATATTATCCTTTGTCAAATTATAGCAATTATACCAAAAAAATAATAAAAATTTCAAATAATAGATAATTTTTTAGAAAGAAGTTTTAGGTAAAGTGGAATTATGTTTGTGTATAGTATTTTAAATCCCCAATTTCGTTAGGGGACTGAAGGATTATTGTAAATTAATTTTTCGTATCATTTTTCGATACATTGAGAGGGAATTATTTACATTTCTTAAATATCTTCTTGTTCTATATTTTGGCAAATCTTTTCTTAGCTTTTCATAGACTTGCTTAGAGGTTAATTTGTTGATAGCTTTTGCTGCAATTTTAAAATCTGTATTTCTTGAAAAAACTTTTAACACATCAATAGGTCCACTGTCATAAGCTGCAATTGTGCAATAAAGCCGACTTTTTCTATCTTTGATATATTTTAAATATTGAAAATACAAAACATGCAAATATGCTGTACCTATCTCTATATTATTTTCAGGATTGTAGAGGTAAAAAGAGGTCAAGAGTTTATGCTCATTGTGCAAAAATTTATAAGCATCAAAACAGGTGTCTTTTGGGTTCGTTTGCATCATACCATAGGCCAAGGCGTGGGAACGCCCCATAGGATTAAAACTACTTTCATTGTGAATAATCGCATAGATAAGCTCTGAGGGGATACGAAATTTTTTAGAGTATTTTGTGATAATTTTTTTGTAAGTTTCCGCTTTTCTCATTACATACTGTTTTGGCAATTTGAGTTTTAAGCTATATAGATTTCGATTTTTGTATTTTCGTCGTAAAAACTTTCGAGATTCAATATCTCCTCTATATTTCTCAATATCCCACATGGTTAAAGCATCTGATATTAATTTTGTTTTAATATTCGATGCAGGGGCTTTTATCTTAAGCCTTTTAAAAACCATCTTTTCCAAAATATCATTTTTGATAGCACTTTTTACAGTAGTTTTTGCAACCTCATTTAAAAGTCTAAGCATTCTTTTTTTCGCATCTTTTGTATTATTTGCAGTCACTGAAAATCTCATATATCGTTGCTGAAAATTTATAACCTTTTTGCTACGAAATTTATTGCTATACTCCACCCATTTGTGGTCTGTACTAATCTCAACTGTCGGCCAATATTTTCTAATAGTCTTTTTATACTTTAATAATTCAGACCTATAGGCTCGTTGATAACTTCTAAATTCACCATAAACACTTCTCTTGCACTCTTGATATTTTAGCTTTTCTACCTCATTTAAAAGATTCACATATTTTTTAGCCAATAAAAAATCTGGATTAAGAAAAAGGCACAATAGCAGAAAATATTTAATATTTTTAATACTCATAACTTCCCGTTTTAATATTTATTCATCTCTTTTTCTAACTCTTCACCTGATTTCTTAGCTTGAAACTTTTGATACAACGCAGGAGTATTTTTGTACAATACATTTTGTTTTGGTACCTCTGCCTGTTTGCTACCACACCCAATAAACACTAAAACTGTTAAAACTGAAAATAAAATTTTTATTATCATTATCATTCCTTTTTTTATTTAAAATATTCTAATCAAAATTCATTTTTATATAGCTTAAATTACCTAATCTTTTTGAATAAAAACCTATTTTATCCTAAGTAATTCATTTTTCAGATGATTTTTGACAATATATTTACCCAAAAGATAATAAGCATAAATTAAATGTTGAGGATATTTAACTTGAAATGTAGGAGTCTGTGGAAATTGCGTTAAGTTTTCCTGCTCCTTTTTAGGCAAAGAGAGAAAATCCTTTACCTCATTATACTTCGATTTCATCCACTCTTTTTTAACTATTTTATCCTCTCTCAATGCTTGAACAACCAGCGGATAGATATATTCACCATTTCTATCTTTAAGATTCGTTAAATAATTATAAAATTTTTTGACATTATATATAGTTGGCTTTATAAATAAAATCTTCCCCTCTTTTTTACCATTATAACTATAATCTCCCTTTTCAAGCAAGGAAATTTTTTTACCTTTTTTAATAAATTTATCTATATTAACATCCCTCCCCAAAAGTTTTTTAACCTGCTTTTTGCTAATTTCTAAATCCTCAAACTCAAGCTCAGGGTCTGCTGAAATTTGTGAAATAATAATCAAATCCACTCCTCGCTCAACCAAAGCTAGTAACCCTAAATTATCAGATTTTCCCCCATCACTCAAAGTATATGTTTCTCGAATTGTATCAATATCATTATTTTTATAGCGAATATTAAAATCCATCGACAAAAGTTTTCCAATCACAGCAGACGAAACATGCAGAGCTTTTGAGAGATTATCCCCAATCTCATTTTGTTTTGTCTCAAAATATAACTCTCGATTTATCCGAACCCCCGTACCTTTCTGTTTTACAAAAAAACCACCATAAAGATTATCACTCAAAAGCTTAAAGGTCTCTGTTCTAAATTTATTGCAATATTTTCTTCCACTCCCACAATCAACAATTGTCCCAAAGTAATCTGGTGTAATCTCAAATGGAAAATTTTCCGCCGTGGAGTTCTCAAGTAGATATGCCGAGTGAGTTACGTTAAAAATAGGGTAGGGTTTGGTTTGTAAATATCGATATTTTCTATCTTTGAGTTCTGAAAACCGCAAATCATCACCCATTAAACTATACTTTTTAATCGCCTCCAACCACAATCCCCTAGTGATAACTTGAAACTGCTCATACCGCAAAGCTGATTTATATCGATCGCATTTCAATTTACCCTTACCATAAAAATCTGTCGCAATCTCATCAAAACATCGAAAAAACAGTTCATCGTTAACTCGATTTATCCAATAAGCCCCATTTGCCCACGACCCCCCACTCACAGAGGAGATGTAATCAATTTTATCTATCATTGAGCTATTTTTGGCAATCTTGATATTGTGTAGACCCGCTAAAACCCCCAAATGAAAAGCATTTGCCCGAATTCCCCCACCAGAAAATCCTAGCCCAATCATATTTTTTGGCTTTTTATTGGTTGAATATATTCTAAATTTAGAGGAATCTTTATAACTTCTTCTAATACTAATCTTCCTATATTCATGCCCAAAATATTTCTGCTTATTATTCACTCGCCGATGAGGTTTATCCAAAAGATACAACACATCCTCTAAAACCCTATCCTCTTTCTCCACAAATTCATCCACAACCTCCATTTTAGAGGTAGCTGGTTTTTTCACCCCACAAGAGGTCAATGACAAAAGCACAAAACTTAAAATGAATAATTTCATCATATTTCGATACATAATCAATCCTATTTTTTGAGAATTATAACATATTTTTAACTATTTTTTGATATAATTAAACCTTAAGGGGAATTTATGCAAAATATAATAATGACTTTAGCTTTCAGTATGGTGCTTTTAATATTTATGATTTATCCAGCGATTAGAATTGTCGATTTTTTACAAACCAAATTTGAAATTAGTGAAAAAGCATACAATCTATCGACGGTGATATTGACAATAGTTTTATCTTTAATTTGTGGAGTTTTGATAAATTATCTATGAAAAAAAAATCTTTCTATCTATTTAATATTATGGTTGTGACTTTGGGATTGTTGATGGCTGAGATGCTTTACCTTCAGGTTTTTAGCCCCCTCACCGCTGAGGATTTGGAAAATAAAAAAACTTATATGCAGGTGGTAGCTTTGCCAGATTTAGCATTGGCAAATGAAGCGATGTTTATCAGACACAGAAGCTTAACTGCTACATTTGAACTTTTTCCAGACTCACCTGCACTTGTTGAATATTTTCCATCAACTTTTACCTATAAATATTCCAATACTCTATTTTTAACACCAAACAGGATAACAGTTGAAAAATAAAATTAATATCTATCTTACTGAATTTTCAATAAATTCGATTCTGCGACAAAAATCAAAAAATATTTTCATCATTTTTGTTTTTACAACTCTCATTTTTTTACTTAGCTCTGTTATGTTTATATCTGGGTCGATAAAATCGGAACTAAATACTCTTGTGGATTCTTTGCCTCAAATTATTGTGCAAAAGTTACAAGCTGGACGACATAGCAATATAAAAAGTTCTAGTGTTGATGATATTTTGCAAATCGCTGGAGTTACAAGAGCGGAGGCCAGGGTTTGGGGATATTACTATTTTAAAAATGCTGGGGTTAATTTTTCAGTTATGGGGGTGGATATGTTTGAACCTCAACTAACCACGGAGTTAGAAAAAATTGTAGATAAGGTGGATTTTCATCAGCTTGAGCAAAACTCATCTATGATAATTGGTCGAGGTGTGAAGCTTACGATGGTGGAAAATTATTATAGTGATTATTTTAATTTTATTATATCTGATGGTTCACTAAAGCAGGTCAAAATTGCAGGGGTTTTTAAAAGTTCTACCAACCTTGAATCAAATGATATGATACTCTTGCCCAAAAGTATAGCTTTGGAGATTTTTGGAATGGATGAATCGGAGGCGACCGATATTGTGGTGAGTGTGGCAAATCCTGTGGAGATTCCAATGATACGAGCAAAATTAAATCTGCTTTTTCCAGATTGTCGAATAGTTACAAATGAGGATTTAAAGGTGAGTTATCAAAATA
Organism: Campylobacterales bacterium; assembly: GCA_029932985.1. Lineage (GTDB taxonomy): Bacteria > Campylobacterota > Campylobacteria > Campylobacterales > JAOZPA01 > JAOZPA01. The sequence goes on along the minus strand of JAOZPA010000020.1, from coordinate 15,691 downwards.
TTTTTGATTATAAAAGTGGAGTTTTTTTGGCTCTTTTTATCATATCACTTTTTACATTTTTTATAATTATTTACGATAAAGCAAGTGGACTTAGCTCATCACAAAAGAGGGAGATTGGGATTTTAAAAGCGATTGGGTGGAAAATTGATGATATTTTAAAAGAGAAATTTTATGAAGGATTTATAATCTCCTTTACATCTTTTGTCTTGGGAATTTTATTTTCACTATTTTTTGTATTTTTTCTACAAGCCCCACTTTTGAGAGACCTTTTTATCGGATATTCACAACTCAAACCAACTTTTGATTTACCTTATGTAATGGATTATCAAACAATCTTTTTACTATTCTTTTTGACTGTTCCCATCTATCTTTCTGCGACCATAATCCCCTCATGGAGGGCTGCAACTTTGGATGCTGATGAAGTTATGAGATAATTTTTATCAATTTTATACAATATATAATAAATAATTTTTGAATTTAATAGTTCTTTTATGAAATTTTAGATATATTATTTGGTTAAAATTTTGTACAATAAGGGGTGAGTGATGGAAGTGAAATTAGCAAGAACCCAGCTTGATAAAAAACCAGAGATGATAACTTTGGAAGAGATAGCCGAAAAAGTTGCCAAAACTAAAGGTGAAATTTTCTATTTTGATAGAGAAAATTCTCATAAAACTTTAATTGAATTAACCAATTATTTTGAGGAAAAGATGAACAAAAGTGTTTATTTCAGAGAGGTTAAATTTGGCTTTGATGAGGATGATTATGTTTATGAAGTGCATATTTTATAAGAGAGTTTAGGTTGAAAAAATTATATATTGAAACCTTAGGTTGTGCGATGAATGTTCGAGATAGTGAGCATATCGTCGCAGAGCTTACTACAAAAAAAAACTACTGTCTTACTAACTCAAGCCGTGAAGCTGATTTAATCATCATCAATACTTGCAGTGTGAGGGAAAAACCTGTATCAAAACTATTTTCAGAGATAGGTAAATTTAACAAAACAAAAAAAACCGATGCCAAAATAGGTGTGTGTGGATGTACCGCTAGTCATCTAGGGGCAGAGATTATAAAAAGAGCTCCTGCTGTAAATTTCGTATTAGGTGCTAGAAATGTATCAAAGATTAGCGAAATTGTAGATAAAAATAGAGCCGTTGAGGTGGATATAAACCACGATGAGAGCGAATTTGCATTTAGCAATTTTAGAACATCCTCCTATAAATCATTTATCAATATCTCAATTGGTTGTGACAAAAAATGTTCATTTTGTATCGTGCCAAATACCAGAGGTGATGAAATTTCGATTCCTCTAAATCTGATTTTAGACGAAGTGAAAAAATCTGTAGCTATGGGGGCTAAAGAGATTTTCTTGCTGGGGCAAAATGTAAATAATTATGGAGTGAGATTTAGTAATCCTCAATTAAATAAAAGTTTGGATTTTACCGATTTATTGGAGCTTGTAACGGCGATTGATGGGGTGGAGAGAGTTAGATTTACATCCCCTCATCCACTTCACATGGATGATAGATTTTTAGAAGTTTTTGCAAAAAATCCAAAAATTTGTAAATCTATGCATATGCCTCTCCAAAGTGGCTCAACTAAAATTTTGAAAAGTATGAAGAGAGGTTACTCAAAGGAGTGGTTTTTAAATCGGGCAAAAAAACTAAGAACTCTTGTGCCAAATGTGCATATTACCACAGATATTATTGTAGGATTTCCAGATGAAACTGATGAAGATTTTGCAGATACTATGGAGATTATAGAGAAAGTGAGATTTGAGCAAATTTTTAGTTTTAAATATTCCCCTCGACCTTTTACTACTGCTATTGAGTTTGAAAATGTTGTGCCTGAAGAGGTTGCATCACAAAGATTGACCCATCTTCAAAAGACCCATCTTAATATGCTTGAGGAGATTTCAGCATTGCAGAAAGATAAAATTTTAAAAGTTTATTTTGAAGAGTTGCGAAGAGATGGAATGATTGCTGGACGAGATGAGAGTAATTTTGTGGTTGTGGTGGATGGAAGTGAAGAGCTACTTGGCAAAATCAAAAAAGTAAAAATTGTAAATCCAAGAAGAGTTGTGTTGGAGGGGGAAATTGTTTAATAGTAAAAATATAAAAATTGTTCAAAATATACTGAAAAAACAGAATATGTATGATTTAGCTATAAAACTTGAAAACTCATCTTATGAAATTATGATAAATGGATTTACTGCTAATATAGAGGGATTAAATATATTTGTACACCCTAAATATTTTCTAGAATTGAACAATTTAGATAATGAAACAAAATCTTTATTGATACAATTATTTAATGGTTTACCCGATATTTACGAAATAGATTTAATTAAATTTACTATTAATACTGATATAGTTATTGAAAATATAAGTGATACTGTTTATATTTTTGTAGATGAAGCTGGGGATATGGACTTTTCTATAAAAGGGTCAAAATATTATATGTTTAATTTCTTAATAAAAAAAAGACCATTTAATCTGCATGAAATTATTTCAAATTATCGTTATTCATTATTAGAGCGAAATTTAGACCCATTTATAGATAGGAGATTAGATATAGAATATTTTCATGCTTCTGAAGATAATAGATATATCAAAGAGGAAATTTTTAAATTAATTTCTACTTTTGACCAAGATAGTGTTAAATTTTATTCATATATTTTAGAAAAATCGAAAGTAAAACCAACTAAGCGACAAGAAAAAGATAAATTTTATATTGATAATTTAAGTTTTGCAATAAAAAAACTTTTAGATAAGATAGGAATAGATAAGAATTTTATAATTATTACAGATAGATTGCCTGTACAAAAAAATAAAAATAGACAAGTAGGAGCTTTAAAAAAAGGGATAAAAGAGTATATAAGATTTAATAAATTAAATATCAAGTATGATATTTTTCATCATTGTAGTGCATCAAGTGCAAATTTACAGATAGTTGATTATGTAAGTTGGGCAATTTTTAGAAAATATGAGAGAAATGAAGATAAATTTTATATAAAAATAAAAAAATATCTACTTGATGAAGATTTAATGACTAAAGAAAGAAAAATTAATCATTATGGAAAATGACCCATTCCACCTATCTTCTAAAAAAGAAGAAGCCTCCCTTGGAGTCTTATTAGTAGATGGGAACTTTGAATTGATTCTATCTAAAATCACATTAATAATAGTTTAAAGAAAATAATTGACTAAAGAGAAAAAAAGAGCTTTAATTTTAAAAATAATTCCACCTATTGGCTATTTTATTGTTAAATTATTAGCTTTAACTTGCAAAAAAAAATTTGTCATCACCCAGCCGTTGCCAAACGAACCTCTAATCATTACTATGTGGCATGGGGAGCTTTTGATGCAACCATTTTTATATAAACATTTACGAAAAAATAGAAATATTGCTTTAGCGATTAGTGACCATTTTGATGGAGAGTTTTTGGCAAGAATTCAATCTTTTTTTGGTTTTAAAACTATTCGTGGAAGTTCACGAAAAGGGATGATAAAATTAATAAAAGCGATGTTTAAAAGTCTTGAAGATGGTTTTGATGTGGGGCTAACTCCCGATGGACCTAAAGGTCCTAGACATTTTGTGGCTGATGGAAGTGTTTTGGTGGCTCAAAAAAAGGGTATTAAAATTGTCTGTTTTAATTACAAAATCTCCTCATATTGGCAATTAAATAGTTGGGATAAATTTATTATTCCAAAGCCTTTCTCTACAATCACCTTTTATTCTAGTGAAATTTTAGATGTAAAAGATATGGATAAAAAAAATGCAAACAACTTATTAAGAGAAAAATTGCTAATAAATGCTACAATATAGATAAAAAATAGTTTTCTTTCAAAAAAGTTATAAATTTTTTTTGAAAACTGATTAATATTCTTATCTTTTAAGCTACTTTTGTGTAAAATGGCAACTTAAAAAAAATTTGAAATTGAGATTTATACTAAATTAAATAAATTATTTAAATAAAAAAATTATCAAAAAGCTCATTAAACTTATAGTAATATTAAACTATTCAAAAATAAAAAGGAGAGTTAAAAAATGAAAATAGATATTATCAAAAAGCTCGTCTCTAAATTGCCTCACCTTTTTGTGGCTGTGATAATTAGAAATAAAGAGTGCATTGTGACACATAGGCTTCTAAAAGATAGGAAAATTGCTCTTGAGTATAATATGAGATTTGACCTATTTAATCCAGACCAGCTCAGTCTTGAAGCGATTAACTACATCAACTCTTTACAGATGAAATATCGTTTTACCTATATTTGCTATTATTTAAATAGAGAAAATCAAGGTGCATTATCAGGTACAAATAGAGACGATTTTAAAAAGTTAAATATCGATTTTAGCAAAATGGATAAACTTCTTTTTGATAATAGGTGGTGTGTTTATTCCTCTACTAAGGATATAAGTTATATAAAAAATTATTTCAAAGAGGTTGGGATTGATTTTATCTATTCTCCATTTATTTTGATTGAATATCTAATCAAAAAGGAGATAAAAGAGGGTGGGATGCAACTTTTTTTACTTTATGATAAAGATTCAGTGGCACTTTCAATCTACTATGGACAAAAATTTTTATATAGCAATTTCTTTAAAAAATCTATCAATATTGGAAATCCAACAAGTGATAAAAAAGTAGAATTAGATGATACTATTTTTGAATTTTTGCAAATTTCCATTCACGACTTTTACGAAGGTAGCTTTTTTGAGAGTTCATTTATTGAGAGAGTTGTATTTTTTGATAATTACGGGGTTGATTTAAAGTTAATAGATAGAGTAGAAAATGAACTTTTTTTGCCAGTTGATATTAGGGAAGTATCGATAGCAAATGTTATGATTGAGTTATCTAAAGAGGAGATAATATCTTGAAAGTAAGTTTTACAGCCCCCAGAAAAAAATCTCTAATTAGTCGCTGGTTTAAAATTTGGCTTAGTGTGATTATTATTATTGAGCTAATTGTATTGATGATTAATGTGATGCTAAAATCACAAGCAGAGGCTTATGAGGAGAGAATAAAAACAAATTTTATCAGAAAAGATAGACTAGAAAAACAGTTAAAAGAGCTTTACAAAAGAGAAAGGTTGATGAAAAGAGAAGCGTCCCTTGCTCGAAAAATGAGAAATTCAAATACAAAACTTAGAAATAAAATTCAAAGAATTTTTGAATTAGTCCCCAAAGAGGTTATATTTAAAAAAGTTATTTGGAGTTCCGATTCTCTACTTTTAGAGGGCTATACCCCAAAAAAAACAGATTTCAATTTTGTACTTCAAACAGAATTAGACCAGCTCTACGGAGTAAGCAAAACTGTTTTTTTCAGGAGAAAAAATGGAGGTTTCAATTTTTCATCTAAAAATATCTCGAAAGAGAGACAAGTAAAAAACAAATTAAAGCAAATAGATGGTAAATAAATTTGAAAAAAAAGAGAATAACAGTAAAATTAAACAGATTACTATCTTTACTTTTATCACACTCTTTATAATGGGCATTAGTATCTACTATATTTTGATTCCAGCAATCGCTGACTACCTCAAGCAAGAGGAGGTCAATATGATTTCAATCAACCAAATAATTGAAAAAGAAAAAATATATAGTGAACTTTCAGAGGAGGTTGACCGCGTCTATATGGAAAACGACAAAGTCATAGAAGCTTTTAATCAAGTCTTTAGTGTAAATGATTTTTTGGAATTTTGTGACCAATATTTCCACGAAAGCACTTTGAGAAAAATCGATTTAGATACATTTTCGGGGGATTATATCATCTATCAATTTCACACAACAATGAGTGTGAATAATCCAAAAAAGTTTTATCGTTTCCTAGAAGCCCTAAGTGGCTACAAAAATATCGTGCAGATAGATTACCCTATCAAAATGGTGGGCGATAGAGGATTTATCAAAATATCTTTTAAGATTAAAGTTTATCGACTGGATGAAAATCGAGAAAGAGCGATAAATAAGTTTGATGATGAGATGTAGGATTATTGTTTGGCAAAAGTACCATATCAAATTTAATTTTTAAGTAATTTTTAGATAAAATAAGATTTTTAAAGTAAAAGGAATTAATTATGGCATATCCACCAAAAATTGACCCAATGAGTTCCACTTGGGTAATAGCAGTTGATTTTAAACTTGATAGATTAAAAAATTATTGTGAAGATGTGTTATTAAAAAGCGATGATGAAATTAATTGCAAACAGCTTTTAAATAATTATAGAACACAGATTTTTAATACATTCTATGAAATTATGGGAAAATATGATTTTAAATATAGAATGCAAAACTCATTAGTTTTTAATAATTCAACAGATGCAACTAAGGCATTTAAGGCAGTTTCACTAGGTCTTAAAAAATCTTGGATTAAATATTTTATTGAAAAAATTCATCTTTTTGAAGTTGACCCAAATAGTGATGCGAGTGAATTATTAGAGTTAGATCAAAAAACGAAAAATAGCCCTGATTGGATTAGTGATGAACTGATTGAATATTTACAAAATGATAATTATGAGGATATATCACAATGGTCATAAATTTTAGAAAAGGAAATCTCTGAAAAATCAGGTAGATAAATTATCAAATAGTGTCAAAAATATCACACATGGATTTTTTTTGGCTATTGGCACAACCATTGCAGAACCTGCTACAATTTTACCATTAATTGTAAATTATTTTAGCAGTAGCTCTATTTTGGTTGGTTTTTTTGCTTCACTTTTACGAGGTGGAGCAATTTTTGTGCAGTTAATCGCTGCTTTTTATGCCCAAAGCCATAAATTAATGTTACGAGAGTTACGACTTGTATTTTTAGCACGATTTTTGTCGTGGTTTAGTATTGGTGTTGTAATTATAATTTTTGGTCAAGATTCCCCAAATCTTACCTTAACTTTAATTGGAGTTGGGCTTTTTATATTTTCATTTTCTGCAGGTTTTGGGGCAATATATTTCAAAGAGATAATGGCAAAAATGTTTTCTCACAAATATCGAGGAAAAACCCAAGCTTACAGACAATTTTTTGCAGGTATTGGGGCAATTATGAGTGGAGTGGCTGCTGGATATATTTTGGAACTCTACGAGCCACCTCAAAGTTTTGGTTATCTTTTTATCGTTAGCTCATTACTTATGGCGGTGGGGCTTATAGCTTTTGCCACAGTTGAAGAGCCAATAAAAGAAAATATTCCAAAAAAAGAGAAGAGTTTTAAACAATTTATCAAAAACTCACTCAAAATCTTGCAAGAGGATAAAAATCTAAAATCCCAAGTTGTTGCATATCTTTTCTCCTACTCCTATTTAATGTCACTACCTTTCATAATTTTGGATGCAAAGGAAAAAATCGATATTGGCGGAGCGGAGATAGGGATGTTAATATCTGCCCAAATGGTGGGAGCGATGTTGAGCAATATTTTGTGGGGCAAACTTTCGTATGGGGGAAACAACAAAGCCGTCGTGCAGATAGCCCTACTTTTACTTATAACCAGTACAGTTTTAACTATTTTTGCCTCCTCTTATATCTATTATTTAATCATATTTTTTATTGCAGGAGCAGCGACAGATGGATTCCGACTTAGTTATGGAAATCTAATTTTAATCATCGCCCCCGAACAAGAAAGACCAACCTACATCGCCCTTCAAGCAAATATCACATCCTTTGGACTTTTCTTTCCTATCGTGGGAGGAATTATTGTTGATAAGTTTGATTATCTAAACCTATACATCTCTACACTAGTTCTTTTAATTATTGCACTATTTTTAACCAAAAATTTGAAGGAGTAGCTATTTATGCTATAATATTTGAAAAATTTTGCATAAGGACAAAAAAGGGATGAACCTTTTAATTTTATATTTTTCATTAGCTATTGGAATTTCATTTATATGTTCGATTTTAGAAGCGGTGCTTTTGTCAATAAGTATGAGTTATGTTTCTGTTCTTGAAAAAGAGGGGCATAAATCTGGTAAGATTTTGAGAATTTTAAAAACAGACATAAATCGCTCAATCGCTTCAATTTTAATTTTGAACACAATTGCAAATACTCTAGGAGCTGCAGGGGTTGGAGTTCAGGCGACCAGCGTTTTTGGTCATGAGTGGCTTTTTGCAGTTTCCATGATACTTACATTGGCGATTTTGTTTTTTTCAGAAATTATTCCTAAAACTATAGGAGCATTATATTGGAAAGAGTTAGCTCCAATTGCAGGATATTTTATCAATTTTTTCATATTTATCACCTACCCTATCATAATTTTCACCGAAATGGTAACAAATATCATCTCCAGACAAAAAGACAATACAGAAATTATCTCTAAATCAGAACTTTTGGAGAGTACACTTTTGAGTGAAGGTGGTGGAATGATTGATGAGCAGGAATCGGATATGATTGAAAATGTCTTACTTTTGGATGAGAAAAAAACTTTGGATATTCTGACCCCTCGAAGTGTGGTTTATGCGGTTGAAAAAGAGATGACTATCAAAGAGGTTTTGATACACCCAAAATTGCAAACTTTTTCACGAATCCCTGTTTATGATAGAAGTATAGATGATGTGATTGGAGTGGTTTTGAGAAAAGATATTTTTCAAGAAGCCCTAAAAAATCAAGAGATAAAAATGGATGAGCTTAAAAGTGAGATTTTTAAAATCAACGAAAATATCCCCGTTGCCAAAATTTTAGGCTTGTTTATAAAACGAAAAGAGCATATATTTTTGGTAAATGATGGCTATGGTCAAACGGAGGGTATTGTGACACTAGAGGATTGCATCGAAACAATTTTGGGAGTGGAGATTATGGATGAATCGGATATCACAGAAGATATGCAAAAATTAGCTAAACAAAAGATGCGAAATAATAGAAAAAAGTGATATGGATAGTATTGTAAAACTTTTCAGACCTCACCAATATATAAAGAATATTTTCATCTTTGCTCCACTTCTATTTTCTCTGACTTTTGAGATAAATTTATATCTCAATGCCCTCGTCGCTTTTATTTTTTTCTCACTAATCGCCAGCAGTATCTATATTTTTAATGACTTAATGGACATTGAAGCAGACAGATTACACCCTAAAAAAAGATTTCGCCCAATTGCAAATGGAAAAATCACTAAAAAAAATGCTTATATTTTACTACTTTCTCTATCAATTCCCAGCCTTATTGGAGCAAGTTTTTTTAGCCTAAATCTTTTCATTATATTAATTATCTATTTTTTACTAAACATCATCTATTCATTAAAACTCAAACATATCGCAATCATTGACATCTTCATCATCTCCACAGGTTTTGTGTTACGATTATTCGCAGGAGCAGTTGTTACAAATATTGGTCTCTCCTCTTGGATAATCATCATCACATTTCTCCTCGCCCTATTTTTGGCGATGGCAAAACGAAGAGATGATGTACTACTCTCACTCAAAGGTGAAAAAACCCGAAAAAACATAGATGGCTATAATCTAGAATTTATAAATGCCTCTATGGTTTTGATGGCTGGGGTTGTGATTGTAAGTTATCTTTTATACACACTTTCGCCTGAAATAACTGCACGAGTGGGCAATGAATATCTTTTTTTAACCTCATTTTTCATAATTTTGGGAGTGTTAAGATATATGCAAATCACATTTGTAGAGCAAAATAGTGGAAGTCCTACAAAAATAGTTTTAAAAGATTTGTTTTTACAAATTACAATTTTATTTTGGCTCATAAGCTTTGTAGCGATAGTGAAATTTTTATGATGATTTTTAGATATGCAATTTTTGCACTATTTTCAATTTTTGTAAATTTATTATCTCAATTTACTACTCTACTTTTTTATAGCGGTTTTTTATCTCTATATTTAGCTATGTCAATGGGTACTTTTGCAGGGCTTTTGGTCAAATATATCTTAGACAAAAAATATATCTTTTTTTACACTACTAAAAATAGAAAAGATGATGGCAAAAAATTTTTCCTATACTCTTTAATGGGAGTTTTTACAACTTTAATCTTTTGGGGATTTGAAATTGGATTTGACTTATGCCTTGAGACCCCAAACGCAAAATATATTGGAGCTGTTGTGGGACTTAGTGTGGGATATGTGATAAAATATTTTTTAGATAAAAAATTTGTATTTAGGGAAAATTAATGAAAAATTTAGAAAGTTGGGGTAAATATCCAAAGATAAAAAATAAAAAATTTATTTTTAGAGATAATGAGGAGTTAAAAAACTTTTTATTAGAAAATAAAGAATTTATATCTTATGGAAATGGACGAAGTTATGGAGATAGTGCTTTAAATGAAAATATAATTTATTGCAAAAATTATAACTATTTTTTGGACTTTGATGAAAAAAATGGAATTTTGCATTGTCAAAGTGGAGTGATGGTTAGTGAAATTTTAGAAATTTTTGTGCCAAAGGGTTGGTTTCTGAAAATCACCGCAGGGACTAAACTCATCACAATTGGTGGAGCAATCGCTAGTGATATTCACGGTAAAAATCACCATATCGAGGGGTGTTTTAGTGAGTGTGTTGAGGAGTTTAATTTGATGCTTCCTAATGGGATAATTAAAAATTGCAAGAAAGATGATGAACTTTTTTTAGCCACTTGTGGCGGAATGGGACTTACGGGAATTATACTTGATGCTAAAATAAGTTTGAAAAAAATTAGTTCCAAAAATATAGAGCAAACTACAATAAAAACCAAAAATCTACAAGAAACCTTTGATGCTTTTGAAAAATATAAAGATATTCCATACTCGGTGGCTTGGATAGATTGTTTGGCAACGGAGGAAAATATAGGCAAATGTTTATTGATGGTGGGGGATTTTAGCGATGATAGGGATTTGAATTACCAAAAGAAAAAAAATTTAAATATCCCTTTTAATTTTCCAACATTTGCACTAAATAGATTGAGTGTAAAGATTTTTAATTGGCTTTACTATTCCAAAGCCCCCAACGGAACTTCAAAACAAAAAGTGGATATTGATACTTTTTTTTATCCGCTAGATAGTATTAATAATTGGAATAGAATTTATGGTAAAAATGGCTTTACTCAATATCAATTTATTTTACCAAAAGAGAAAAGTTATGAGGGTCTAAAAAAAATCTTAAATGAAATTTCAATTAGCGGTATGGGGTCTTTTTTGGCAGTATTAAAGCTATATGGGGAGGAGAATCAAAATTATCTATCATTTCCAATTAAAGGATATTCTCTAGCACTTGATTTTAAAATTCAAGATGGATTATTTGAACTTTTGGATAAGTTAGATGAAATAGTTTTACAATATGATGGTAGAATATATTTGACAAAAGATGTGAGGGTAAAAAAAAAGATTTTTGAGCAAAATTATCCAAAAATAGATAGATTTAGAGAGTTACGAAAAAAATATAAAATGGATAAAAAATTTAATTCATTACAATCAAAAAGAGTAAAAATATAATGAAAAAGAGGAAAATATGGATACAAAATATTTAAGATTAATTTGTAATCCTAATAAATGGTTTGGTGAAAATAATGAAGAGAATTATAAAGTCAATGAGCTGTTAAAAAATTTAGGTAGCAGTAGTTGGTATATAGGAAATTTAAAAAATATTAAAATAGGAATGAAAGGTATTATAAAGGTTGTAGAAGATAAAAGACCTAAATGGTTATTGGATAGATATAATGTATCTAAATTAGAATCAGGCATTTATGCACTTATAGAAGTTATAGATATAAAAGAAAATGGTAGAATAATTATTAAGTCTAAGTATAATTATTTTGCTAATAATAAACTTATCAATAAAGAGAGAATTACTAAAATTATTGATGAAAAATTTAACCATCAAAAACAGGGTTATTTTAATAAAAATGCTTTTGATGAATTAGAAAAATATAATAACTGCTTTATTTATGGTTTTAAGAAATCAATTATGTCCTTTTCTTGGAAAGTTGAGGGTGTTATTCCTACCATAGATAAAATATCTATAAAAGATTATTTTTTTCTTGAGAATATTGAAATAAAAAATTTACAAGAGAATAAAGAGATATATATTGTTGGTGAAAATGGTGATGGTAAGACACTATTTTTACAAGCTTTAGCTTTGGCTTTAAATGGAAATAGAGAGATTGGTTTGATTAGTGACTATATAAAACCCACAAAAGATAAAATGAAACTTTTAGTTATGGATACTGATAATAATAAGTATCAATATAATAATTCAGATAATAGTTACAAAAATATTATTGCTTATGGAGTAAATAGAGGTAAATATTTGGAAAAAGGTGATATTTATAGCTATTTAACTCTTTTTAATAATGATATTAATTTGAGTAATCCAGAAAATTGGTTAAAAAATTTAGATTATAAAGAGTTAAAAGAAGAAAGTGGATTTATACCTTTGGCAACTGTTAAATTGATGTTAAAAAATATTTTGGATAATAATATAGAAGATATTGAAGTTCAAAGTTTTGGAATAAGTTTTATAGAGCGAGGAACTTATACAACTCTTGATAAGTTATCAGAAGGATATAAAAGTGTTATTATTTGGATTTGTGATTTATTGATGAGATTATCAAAATTTCAGCCAAGTGTAACAGATATAAAAGATTTTTATGGTATTGTGCTAGTTGATGAGATTGATTTACACTTACATCCTAAATGGGCTTATAGTATTGTAAGAAAACTAAGAGAGTGGTTTCCTAATATTCAATTTATATTTACAACTCACTCACCAACTGTAATTTTAGGGGCTTCTAATGATGCTATATTTTTTAAGATATATAAAGAGGATGGTGTAAGTAAAATTTCTCAACCTATAAATAATATTAAAAACATGATGGCAAATACAGTTTCTACTTCACCTCTTTTTGGTCTAAGTAGTGCAAGGGCTAAAAATAGTGATGGAAATCTTGATACTCGTGATGATTTTGTCTATTCAAAAATTCATAATAAAATAGCACAAAGAGTTAATAGTAATAACTCAATTACAGAAGATGATATTTTAAAAATGATTGATGATGAGTTTGAATTATTTGATAAAGAGAATACATTATGACAAAGATAGAAAAAAATTTAGATGACATTCCTCCTTCTTTAAAAGGAGGAGCAAACTCAAAGAGAAATGGTGTTATTGCTAATGCTAAGTTTATTACAACAAAAAAATATCGTGATTTTTATAAAAAAAAAGATACAACCACTTTGTTAAAAAGAATTTATAAAAATAAGTGTGCATATTGTGAACAAATAGTGTTGCAAGACTCTGAACAAAATAAAACTTTACCAAATGACAAAAGTATAGTTGAACATTATAGACCAACGAGTAAATATTATTGGTTAGCTTATTCCTGGGATAATCTTTTGTTATCTTGCCTTGCTTGTAGTGATAATAAAGGAAATGATTTTGAAATAATTAATCAAAAAATAGAATATAGTAATAGCTTTAAAAATAAAATTCATAAAAGTACGAAATTATACAATCGTTTAGAAAAACCTAAAATGATTCATCCTGAATTAGAAGATATAAAAGATAAATTAGATTTTAATAGAGATGGAGTGATAAAATCTGCTGATGAAAGAGTTAAATATACAATAAAAACTTGTAAACTTGATAGATATGAACTTAATGAAAAAAGGCAAACAGTTTTAAATAAGTTAATTGATGATATAAATTATGTTATAGAACAAAAAGAGTCAATGAGAGATGTTATTTTAAATTTTATGGATAAAAATAATGATTTTATAGCCTTTCGTATTTGGATTTCTAAAAATAGAAAAGAATTATTAAGGAAAAATGGATGAAATATATATTAATTATCGGGGCAAAAAGTGATATTGCGGTGGAGATTGCTAAAGTTTATGCAGAAAATGGCTATAATCTATATTTGACTGGTCGTGAAATTTCAAAACTCACTGATTTGGCAAAAGATTTAAAAATAAGATACGATGTAGATGTGCAGTTAAAAGAGTTGGATATAATTAATTTCAATTCACACCAAAATTTTTATGAAAATTTACAACCTAAACCTATCGGGGCAATTGTGGTTAGTGGATATATGAATGAGCAGAAAATTTGTGAGCAAAATTGGGATGAAAGTTTGAACACAATCAATGTCAATTTCACAGGAGCAGTGAGTATTTTAAATATTATAGCCAATGATTTTGAAAAAAACAGAGATGGATTTATTGTAGGAATTAGTTCCGTTGCTGGGGAACGAGGTCGAAAAGCAAATTACATCTATGGCAGTAGCAAAGCTGGATTTACCACCTATCTGAGTGGACTTAGAAATAGATTATTTGAGAATAATATTTCTGTTTTAACTGTTTTACCTGGCTTTGTAGATACCAAAATGACTGAAGGTTTAGATTTACCAGCAAAATTAACAGCCAAGCCAAAAGATGTAGCATTAGAGATTTTTAATGCCCAACAAAAAGGCAAAAATATTTTATATACCAAATCTATCTGGTTTTTAATAATGCTAATTATAAAATCAATTCCAGAATTTATCTTCAAAAAACTAAGTATATGAATCTAGCTTTGTTTGATTTTGACGGTACACTCACCGATAAAGATAGTTTAGCTGATTTTATAAAATTTGCCGTTGGGGGCAAGAAATATTTTTTAGGATTAGTTAAATTTTTACCAATTTTTATACTTTATAAATTAAAAATTATCAAAAATGATATTGCAAAAGAGAGATTATTAAAACAATTTTTTTTTGGTTTTGATGAACAAAAATTTAAATCGGTTGCCAAACAATATTCCCTAACAAAAATTGATTTGATTTTGAGAGATAAAATTTATCAAAAATTACAAACTCACAAAAAACAAAATGATAGGGTAGTTATCGTGTCAGCTTCGATGGAGTGTTGGCTAAAAGATTGGTGTGAAAAAGAAAATATTGAACTAATATCTACAAAACTTGAATTTAAAAATCAAAAGTTTACAGGTAAATTTTTGACAAAAAATTGCTATGGTGATGAAAAAGTTAATAGAATTAAAAAATATTTAACACTTAAAAATTATGATAAAATTTATGCCTATGGAGATAGTAAAGGCGATGAGGCTATGCTAAGTCTGGCAGATTATAAATATTTGATTGGAAAAAAATGAATTATTTAAAAACAGATAGAAATAATCTTTTACTAACTTTTTTTTTACTTTTTATAGTGATTGGAAATAATGGGCTTTGGTTTATGCCAAATATTCAACTCCAATTTTTAGTATCGCAAAATTTAACAACAAACCCATTTTCAAATCCCGATGCTCATTGCCTCATCTCAAACTATCTGTTACCCTCAACCTTTAATATTTTGGGTGGAGATAATCTATACATATACTTAGCTTTTTCATTTTTCCTAATTTTACTATTTTTCATCATCTTCTCAAATTGGTTCATCAAATATCACAACTTATCCAAAATGAACAATCATCATAAAATTCTAGCGGTAATCATCTTCCCCATCTTTATGATTCCACTCTATTGGATTGGAATGGACAGTGCCACACTTTTACTAATGCTTTTAATTATGATAAATTACAACTCAAAATGGGCATTTCTTTTCACATTTTTGCTAGGATTCCAACATTTTGAGCAGGGTTTAGCTGGACTTTTACTTCTGTTTGGCTCTTTAGTCATCTACTATTTTTTTAATAGAGGTGAATTTTATTTACAAATAATCAAAAAAAATATCCTCCTTATCCTCACAATCATTTTATCAAAAGCCTTTCTAATTTTGTTTTTTTACATTA
>JAOZPA010000102.1 GCA_029932985.1 Campylobacterales bacterium | reverse complement strand
GTGAATAACTTTTGGAAATGGCTTTTTGAAAATCAAGATAGAGTTGGTAATGAAAGAAAAGTTGAAACTCCTAAAAATGGTGAAAATAGAGTTCCAGATATTTCTCATCTGCTGTTTTTTATCGGTTTGGTGATTGTGATGAGTGGCAAAAGATTTTTGGTTGAGAGCATAAAAGCGGTGAGTGGCGGTGTGAAAATGAGATTTAAAGATTTACGAACTTTCCAAATTATGCCGATACAATATGAAAAAAAAGATGTAATCGATGTGGAAATCTGCGAAAAAACCCTCAAAAAAGGAAGGCAAAAAGAGATTAAAACCTAAATTAGTTTTTTTATCAAAAATAGAAGATGTTGCTTGGTAAATTAAACCTAAATTGGTGCGAAAAAATCCAAATAATTAGCTCAATAGGAGTGGAATTAGAGACGGTAAAAAACTTGATAAAAAATATGAGTGGAAAATACAGAATACCACACTTTTAAAAGAGGTTGATAGCATTTGTAGGCTAAAATAGATGGAAAAATTTAAAGTTATTGTATTAATAAGACTCCTCTTTTTAAATATTAATTTGAGTTATTTAGGGATTTTAAACTGATTGCATTTGAGGGGCAGACACCCACACAAAAACCACAGTTTGTGCAGTTATCGTTAATTGATGGTCGGAAAAGGGCTAAAAAGTCGATTGCATTATCGAGGCAGGGGTCTTTGCAGGAGAAGCACATTACACTATGCCAACTCATACATTTGGAGATGTCTATCTCAATTTTCAATTTAATTTTTTGAGTTTTATCATTTAATACTTCATTTGGACAGGTTTCAAAACACTCATCACAATAGGTACAGCCTGAATCTCTAAAATCTAAATAGGGGGTTTTATTGTCTAGTAGTTTAATGATATTTTCTTCACAAGCTTTTACACATGGAGGGTCTTCGCACTCTTTGCATTTTTCAAAAAGTGAATCATCGCTATTGTAGGGAGGTCGTACTATTAATACTTCCTCCTTTTTTGGTTTCATAGCAGAAGAGAATGATGTTAAAAAATTTCTTCTGTCCATTTTGATTATTTTATATCCACACCATCGTTGATAGTGTCCATTAAGTTTGAACTACCAATTCCATCCTTACTAAATTCAGGTGAAAAAGTATTTCCTACTAGTGGGTCAACTTGAGATTGTGGGGCATGACATTGACTACAATTAAATCTTGAGTTTGAAAGTTTGTCAAGTTTGTGAGATGCTGTTAATAAATCACTTGTATTATCAACACTTTTACCATCTTTAGTTATTTTCCCATCAGCTCCAATTGCAGTAGCAGGTCTAAACGATGCAAAGTGAGATGCTGGAATCTCTGTAAGATTTGGCATACTCTCCTTCATCCCTTTTGCATTTGCTGGTAAATGACAAGTAAGACACTCATTACTATTAATTTTAATAGGAAGCATCCCCTCAATATCGTGAGGAATCATAGGAGGTGCATTTTCAAAAGCTCTCGCTATTTTGGTACTCGCCCCTGTCACATCCTTAGAATATTTAGCCATATCACCTTCTGTTTCCGCTTTTTCTGCATAAAGGTTAGTTTTTCTAAGCCCCAAAGACTCTTCAGTAATATTAGGTGTTGCCAATTGAGAGGCAACTTTAGCCACTTCTGTTTTTGCTACTTCATTTGAACCACAACCAATTGTAACCATAAGAGCTACTAAACTCAAACCTGATACCATTATCTTAGTTATTTTCATTATCAATCTCCTTTGCTTTTTTTTCATCAATTTTCAAAAAAAATCCAAGTGCATCATCGTCGCAGACCTCTATACATCTGGCACAATTTGTACACTCGCCTGATAAAACAGGCATAGTCTCTTTTGTAATCATAAATAAAACTTGCTTCTCAGGACAAACAAGTTTGCATTTCATACATTCAGTACATTTGTCATTGTCGTATTTTACATTAATCACTCTAAACTTAGAAATGAGAGAGTAAAATCCACCTAATGGGCAAATGTGACCACACCATCCATTTTTTAAAACTAAAAGATCAAAAAGAAAAATCACAATTATTGCAGCCCAGCCAAATCCCATACCAAAAACTAATCCACGGTGAACCATAGAGATTGGTGAGATAAATTCAAAAGCCCCCACACCTAAAGCAAATGAGAGAATGAGGCTAATTGCCAGTACCCAATATCTCATCTTTCTAGTTGCTGGTTGCTTTTTTTGAATCTGGTTAAGACCAAAAACTCGTCTGCAATAATTTGCTAAATCTGTTACCATATTTATAGGACACACCCAACTACAAAATACTCGACCACCTACGATGGCATAAAATATAAATATAATCAAAGCCCCCACGACTAAGGTACTAGATATTACAGCTCCAGCCATGAACATTTGCAAAACTGCATAAGGGTCGCTGAGGGGGATGAAACCCAAAAGAGTAGATGAGCTAAGATTTCCAACCAAGATACTCCAACCATAAGCATTTGCAGCAAAATACAAAAATAATATACTAATCTGAACAGCCCGTCTGGCTATTAAAAATCTATATTTTTTCAATATAAATCCTCCAATTCATCCATATTATTTAAGCTATCAAGTGCTGATTTTTCGCTTATTTTTGTTGTTGTTGTTTCCGAATGAGCATTTTTTAGCCTCTCCTCATCTTTTGCATCCCAACCTTTTATATAGTGACTACCCGCTTTGCCCAGAGCATACTCCAATGGAAGTACGAAAATTGCTGGTTTATCTGTCACACAAGCCAATTCACAAAGTCCACAACCTGTGCAGAATTCACTATGAACAACTGGTTCGAGATAAGCATGTTTTCCCGTTCTCTCATTTTTCTTATACTCTAAAGTTATCGCTTTATCCAGTATTGGACAAGCCCGATAACAAGCATCGCATTGGATTCCCCAAAAAGCTATACAGTTTGTAGTATCGACAATTGCCAGTCCCATCTTAGCCATATTTATGTCAAGCACTGGCTCAGGTTCTTTCTCGACTTTTCTGGAAACTTTGGTAATATCTAAAGCTCCACTAGGACAAACAGGCACACACGGAATATCATCGCACATAAAACAAGGTACATCTCTTGCTATAAAAAACGGTGTTCCTATTGGCAGATTATCCCCTGGTTTTGCCAGTTTCAAAGTGGGGGGTCTTGCACCAGTAATATCACCATCATTATTTTTCATAACATTTGAGTCTCTAAAATGACAAGCCTGTACACACATACCACATTTTATGCAAGTTTTTAAAAAATCTGGTTCATCCAAAGCCCCTGGAGGTCGGAGAACTATACTAGAAGCTTTCACCTCATCCACATAAGCACTCCATATAAACCCACCAAGCACTGCGATTCCTACACTTTTAGTAATATTTAAAAATTTTCGACGACCTTCGCTGATTTTTTCTATTTTAATCTTCTGTTTTTGATTATTATTGTTCAAGACAATATAACCCTTTCTTTCTTATTTGTCGGTGGGAAAACCCACCTTTGCCTATACTTTATATACCTTAACGGCACATTTTTTATAATCTGTTTGTTTTGACATTGGGCAAGTCGCATCAAGACAAACTTTGTTGATAAATACTTTTTCGTCAAACCACGGCACGAAAACTAAACCACGACTTGGTCTATTTCGTCCACGAGTTTCAACTCTAGCTTTTACTTTTCCTCTTCGGCTATCAACCCACGCCAATTCACCTCTTTTAACACCAATTTTCTTAGCATCTGCTGGGTGCATATAGCATAAAGCTTCAGGCACTGCACGGTAAAGCTCAGGAACTCTCATAGTCATCGTACCACTATGCCAATGCTCAAGAACACGACCAGTACATAACCACAATGGATAATTCTCATCTGGCATCTCTGGAGGGTCCATATATGGTCTTGCAAAAATTTTCGCTTTGTTTTTTAAAGATTTTTTAGTTTTATCTTTAATCCCTTTTAGGTCACCTTGTGAAAGTGCTTTTGCCAATCCACCATAGAAAGCATGTGAGTTACCACTCTCTTTAGTCTCTTTTTTTGCATAAGGGTCATATTTGGCATTAAATCTCCATTGAGTCTCTTTACCATCAACAACTGGCCATTTAAGACCTCTAACTTTGTGATAAGTTTCAAAAGGAGCTAAATCGTGAGCATGACCTCTACCAAATTCTGCATACTCTTCAAATAGGTATTCGTGAATCATAAATCCATAACCTTTAAATACCTTACCATCAGAACCTACAACATTTCGGCTGTCACCATTACACTCAGAGTTATCATACCCTTTTTGTGGGAATTTAGTCATATCAACTTTGTAAGCTTTAGATCTTTCGTGAGCAAATAAAACATCATACATAGTTGCATTTTCATCATAACCCATTTTTTTAGCTTCAGCAATTACATTTGGAAGTTTTTTAGGAGTTCCATCCTTATTTTTGCCTCTTAGTGGTTGCTCACCCCATAAATCTTTTATAGTAAATCTTTTTGAAAGCTCAACCCATTGCCAAGTATCACTCATAGAATCACCTATTGGTAAAACTTGTTGTCTCCAGTGTTGAGTTCGTCGCTCTGCATTTCCGTAAGCTCCCCATTTCTCATAAATCATCGCTGTTGGCAAAATAAGGTCAGATACTTTTGCAGAAATTCCTGGGTAACCATCGGAACAAACTATAAAGTTATCCATTTCACGAGCAGCTTTTATCCAATGAGATGCACTTGCAGTATCTTGATATGGGTTACAAACATTTATCCATGCAAATTTAACCACACCATCTTCAATATCTCTATGGATTTTCATAATGTGCTGATTTCCAACTGGATTTAGTGTACCTGCTGGAATTTTCCATGCAGTTTCACAAATTTTTCTATGTTTTGGATTTTTTACCATCATATCTGCTGGAAGTCTGTGACAGAAAGTCCCAACCTCACGAGCTGTACCACAAGCACTAGGTTGTCCAGTTAGTGAAAATGCTCCATTACCTGGTTTTGCTTGTTTGTTTAATAAAAAGTGAACATTATATGAAAGTGTATTTACCCAAGTTCCACGAGTGTGTTGGTTCATACCCATAGTCCAAAATGAAACTACTTTTCGCCCTTTTTCAATATAAAGGTCAGCTAATGTTTTAAGCTTTTTCTTAAATACTTCGATGTCCTCATCTGGGTCACCTTTTGAAATTTTAGCTACATAATCAACAGTATATGGGTCTAGGAATTTTTTGTATTCCTCAAATGAAATTTCCCAGTGTTTAAGACCTGCAGGTTTCATTACCATATTATCACCAGCTTTGTAACCAAATGCCTCAAGTGCTGGACCCTCTTTTTCAGAAACGATTTTACTCATCTCTTTAGAAACTGTTTCCATCTCTAGTTTTGTATATTTACCATCTTTTACAGATTTTTCATCTGACCGTCTCATACCATAACCGATATTTACAGGTTGAGAAGCAAAAATAATATGTTTTTTTACAAAATCCCAATCGATTGATTCAGGGTGGTTATATACAATTTCACGAGCTACATAGTTCCACATTGCTAAATCAGTTGATGGTGAAAAGATAATTTCCATATCAGCTAAATCTGAAGTTCTGTGTTTATAAGTTGAGATATTTACAACTTGTACTTTTTTAGGGTCTGAAAGTTTTCTATCAGTTACACGAGACCACAAAATTGGATGCATCTCTGCCATATTTGCACCCCATGAGATGATTGTATCAGTAAGCTCAATATCATCATAACAACCACTTGGCTCATCAATCCCAAAAGTTTGGTAAAATCCAACAACCGCAGAAGCCATACAATGACGAGCATTTGGGTCAATCGCATTTGAACGAAATCCAGCTTTCATCATTTTTTGAGCTGCAACACCCTCCATAACAGTATATTGCCCAGAAGCAAAAACTGCTACACCCTCAGGTCCACTTTGCTTTAGTGCTTTTTTAGCATGAAATTCCATCTCATCAAAAGCTCTCTCCCAACTAACTGGTGCGAATTTACCCTTTTTATCAAACTTACCATCTGCTCCAACTCTTAGTAATGGTTGCTTTAGCCTATCAGCCCCATACATAATTTTTGCATTAAAATAACCCTTGATACAGTTAAGACCTCTATTTACAGGAGCTGCTGGGTCACCCTTGACCGCTACAATTTTCCCCCCTTTAGTAGCCAACATAATACCACAACCAGTACCACAAAATCTACATGCCGCTTTATCCCATCTCCATCCAGCATTAGCTTTCTCAGCCGCCGCTTGAACCTCGCTAGGAACACTCATACCAATAGCAGCTGCTGCCGAAGCCGCTGCAGAACTTTTCAAAAAATCTCTTCTTGAAAGTGCCATATAATTCTCCTTCCGTAGTTTATAAACATTTTTGTTTGAAATCATTCTAGCTATTTTAAAAACTTAAAACATTGATACAAATCAATTTATTTCAACTTAAAATAAGATTAACTAGCTAAATAGGTATAAAAAGTGACTTAAATTAAATTTTTATGTCACATAAATTTATTAAGTTTTTATTTTAGAAGCTTTTTTTTCTATTTTTTTAAATTTAATCTCATCGCACTACTGAATGCCCATTGAAAATTATAACCTCCCAGCTCTCCCGTTATATTCAGATTTTCTCCCAAAAAAAAGAGATTTTTTACAATTTTACTCATCATCGTATTAAAATCTATCTCATCTGTGCAGATTCCCCCTTTGGTGACCTCCGCTTTGGTATATCCAAAATTTCCAGCTGGTGAGAAGTTGTAGCTTTTCAAAAGTTGTAATTTTTCTCTCTCTAATGATGTGAGTTTGCTTATTGCTTTATCTTCTAAATTTATAGATTTTAGAAACTCTTTGATAAAACTTTTTGGCAATGGGAGGGCTGAACTTATGAGCTTATTTGAAGAGTTTAAAAATTTTTTTATGGGGTCGTTAGGCAAAAAATCTATCTTGATTAACCCCTTTTCCCAATAAAGTGAAGAGTTTAAAATTGCGGGTCCACTCATCCCCTTGTGAGCAAAAAGTATAAACTCTCTAAAATTTCTACCCTGCACTGATATTTCTACATTCATTGAAACTCCACTCAAATTTTTAAACCAAAACTGGTTTGGTTGTAGAGTAAAGCCCACCAAAGCAGGATTTAAAGTCACTATTTTATGCCCAAAATTTCGAGCAATCTCAAAACTAATATCACTCGCTCCCAAGCTTTTGTAACTCAAACCGCCACTTGCCACAACCAAATTTTCAGATTCAAACACTCCACAATTTGTGATGATTTGAAATAATTTATCTTTTTTGACCTCCAATACGGTGTGGTTAAAAAATATTTTGGTTTTTTTTAACTCATTTTTAAAGAGTTCTAAAAGTTCATTTGAGCTTTTCTTACAAAAATATTGAGTATTTTTTTTGATTTGGGTGGTTAAACCTCTAGTTTTTAAAAAATTTAACAAATCTCTATTATCAAAGTTTTTTAACACCTCTTTGACAAACTCTTCATCGCCCAAATAATTTTTTGCACTTAATTTAGAGTTGGTGATATTGCATCTGCCCCCTCCCGATATTTTTATTTTTTCACCAATTTTTGAACTTTTTTCTAATATGGCGATATTTTTGTGTTTTAATTTTACCCCTGCCATCAATCCACTAGCCCCTGCACCTATGATTATCGTTTCAAAAAATTTAGCCATTATATTTTTAAAATCTTTTTGTAGTTAGTGTATATAGGGGAATTTTCTGGAAAATATTCAAAAATTGTTCTGATATATCGGTCATAAGGATTTTTAATTTTATTTAGCCAAAATCTTTTAGAAAGTGACAAATCATAACTGCAAAAAATCGTGGAGAAAACCACAGGATAATCAGTAGCAAAAAGCAATCTCTCCTCCACCCCTCGAGTAGATAAATCTCTAAGAACTCGTGATTTAAAAATCGTCAAAATTGCAGAGAGGTCTGCATACAAATTATCATATTTTTTCATCAAATCTAAAATCTGAAAATAATCTTTATTAAAATATTTGGGGTTATTGGAAAAATTTCGCCAAAAAAACAATCCTCCATTACTATCCCCCACACCCACATGAGCTGCAATCACCCTCACCCCACACTCCAGCGGAAAAGTCAACATCTCCCAACTCTCATATCTCTTATCCGATTTGATACTATATTCACTCCCAATATGGATAATCAATGGCAAATCCAACTCCACCAACTTCTTATAATAGGGTTTTAAACTCTCATCTCGCAAATCCACCCCCCAATAATTCTGCAAAAACTTCACCCCCACACATCCTTGAGCCTTATAATATTCCAGTAGCTCAATCGCATCTTTTCGTCTGGGGTTGACAGACATAAATGGAATAATCAAATCAGGAAATTCACGATAAACCTCCAACACATCCTCACTCAAAGAACAAACAGTTTTATCTCGATGAACCTCCACACCCTGCTCATTATACTCACTATCGACGGGCAAAAGCACCACTTTATCTACATATCTCGAATTTTTTAAAGAGTTTATAAAAGCCTTTTTGTAGCCCTCATAAGGATTTTGTTTTATCTCATCGAGGTCGAAATTAAACTTTTTCCCAAATAATTTCAAAGCCACCCTATCAAAAAAGCGGTCAAATTTCACATTTGGATTTAATAGATGAACATGCATATCAATAGTAGTCATAAAATACCTTTTTAATAAAGATTATACACAAATCAACCTAAATTTTCAATCTTTAGATTTAGTAGATTTTAGGTAACTTCTCATTTTTCACCCAAATCCTACCAGCAATTCTAATTTAAGCTAT
>JAOZPA010000019.1 GCA_029932985.1 Campylobacterales bacterium | reverse complement strand
GAAATTGTATCAAGATGATTTTTATCTTAAAGAGTTTCAAAAAAATCTACCATTTCTGGGATTTTATCTCTATCTTAAAGGGAAAAAATATATAATCCAAAAGATAAACCAAGAAAAAAGTTATCGAGTTTCAATAAATTTAGCTGTGGATGAAAATGCGGATATTATGGAAAGAGGCACTGAAGATTTAAAAATCGGCTTCGATATATCTCATATTAGAAATTTTTTGGGAAAAAACACACTAACACCAAAGGGAGAAATTCCTGAATTTGATTAAAAAACCGATTTGTTATTTGGTATTAATTTGGTGCGATAAAATTACACCCTACAATTTCCGTTGGGGGACTTTAATAAAAATAATAAAAGTAAAACTCCCGAATATGAAATTGATTCAAATTTAGAAGTAGGTTACGGGCGGTTGGATATTATGATTTTGAACAAAACTGACAAATCAAAACCTGTAATTATAATGGAATTAAAAACAATTATAGTTGTATGAGATGTGGAAAAAAAGTGAGGAGGATTAAAGTGGGGCATAAAAGCCACCACTTTTTGAGAGAGATTATCTCAATCTATAAGAGACACCTAAACGAATAGCTTTGTTTAAGTCATCATCTGTATCAGCTTTTGAAAGCTCTAAATATGCAGTTGCATCTAGGCTGTTTGTCAAATGGTAAAGGTAACCACTTTTTGCAACTCCTAGTTTTTCATAATCTGCATCTTCATTTTCTTTTGAAAGTCTGTAATAGAATTTATTATCCCAGTCGATTTTGTCGTTAAGCTCATAAAGAAAGCCCATATCATTTTCGATTGTATGACCTGTGTCTCCATCTTCAAGTGAAGCTTTGTAGGTTAAAAGGTTTGTGAATTGTGCGGTTAGATTAATAGGTAGTGCGTATTCAAATGAAGCTTTTACTGCACCATCATCAGTCTCACCATCGTAATCTGAAAGCTCTTTTGATATACCGATTTTTAACTCCATACCGTGTTTTCTAGCTCCAACACCAGTAGCTCCACTGTCACCTAGAATTTCGTCAATTTTGATAATCCCAAAAGCACCAAGAGTTTGACCTTTTACGATTCCCGAACTTTTTAATATAGCTACAATATCTTTAAACCAATATTTTTTGTACTCATCAATACCGTGCTTACTCTCATACTCTTTCTCTTTTTTTGAATCTAAAAGTTTTGCAAGTTTGATATAGTTTTCACTGCTAGGCTCACCTGTAATTTGATTATATTTTTTCAAATCGTTGATGATTCTTATCGCTTTTGCCAAAGGAGTAGCGATATAGATTCGACCATAACCTACACTAAATGTAACTTCACTAAATGCATCGTCTGGAGTTGAGTTAAAGTTCTTTTTATAACCAACATCTAAATCACCAGATAAAAAAAGCTTACTAGCATCTGGGTCTAAATATTTATTGATTGTAGCTTTTGCTTTTGAGCTATATCTATTGCTCTTTTCAGCATCTTTCTCACCACCTTTATTCACTTCACCCTCTACATCTGCTCTAAAAGTGAAAGTTAATGGTGCAGTTGAGTGAATTGTCTCATAGTAAGCATTAAACTCACCATCATAGCTTTGCTCCTCTTGATTTCCATCTTGCCAATCAAAGCTACCCTTTACATAAGCCTCATCATATTGAGACTCTGTCACTGTATATTCTGTCAAATCAATTGCTCCAGATACACTCACTAATGCTGCTAAACCAACTACCGCTAATGATAATTTTGTCATATATTCCCCTTGAAATTAGTTAAAAATCCATATACTTGAATTTTTTATTTATTATACTATTTTCTACTTAGTTTCATATTAATTAAAGAGTTATAAAAAGTTTATAGAGCAAGTGAGTAATTAATATCATTTTAAACTCTATTGCTTAACTTTTGACATTACTTTAAAAACTAATAAAATTATATACTATTTTTACTGTATAATTATCTAATTTTAAGAAAAGGATTAAGATGCGACGAACTTATCTATACTCAATAATGCTAATGCTGACTCTAAGTTTTACATTCAGTGGCTGTACTTTCAAAAAAATGGGGACTTCTAGTAAGTATTATCAACCAAGAGACCAAGGTTTCTTAACCTATACTTCAAGAGCACTCCATAAAGAGTACAATAATCTCAAAGGCACAAGATATTGTTATGGTGGCACGACACGAAGATGCTTTGACTGTTCAGGGTTCATAATCTACACCTACAAAAAATCTTTCAACAAAAATCTACCTCGAACCACTCGTCAAATGGCAAAAAAAGGAGTTTGGATTTCAAAAAGAGAGTTGGAGATTGGCGATTTAATTTTCTTCAAAAGTGGTTGGCACGTAAGCCACGCAGGAATCTATATGGGAAATGGCAAATTTATGCACTCATCAAGCTCCCGAGGAGTCGTAATCTCCCGATTAGAAAATTCCTACTGGAAAAAAAGATATTATTCAGCAAGACGAGTCCTCGACTAAAAAGCCGTTAGGGGTTTATTATTTGGCAAAAGACCCCTATCAATCCTCAAAAAATTCTCCTTTTATCGTAAATTTTACCTTTTTTTGATATAGTCAATTAAAAATTTTAATAGGAATTTGAGATGCAAGATATTATAGAAGCGATAAAAATTTCAGCGATAAAAATAGCAAAAGAGATAAAAAAAGAGGATAGGGATTATAGCCAAAATACCAATTCGACGGGGGACAATCAGCTCAAAATTGATATTTTAAGTGATATAATTATTGAGGAGGAGCTAAAAAAAGTTACCTCGATTTATGAAATCGTGAGTGAGGAAAAAGATGATGTGGTGGCGGTGAATCCCGATGGGATTTACAAGGTGGGTTATGACCCGTTAGATGGTTCGAGCTTGATTGATGTGAATTTGAGTGTGGGGTCGATTTTTGCCATTTACAAAAATAGCTTTAATGGTCAGGATTTGGTGGGGGCAGTTTATGTAGTTTATGGCCCACGAATGGATTTGGTTATCGCTATTGATGATGTGAAACTTTATCGATTTATTGAGGATGATTTTAAATATGTAAAAAATTTGACTTTAGACGAGAGGGGCAAATATGTTTCCACGGGAGCGACTCAAAAAAATTGGTTGCCGTGGCATAAAAAATTGGTAGATAAGATGTTTGATGAGGGTTATGAGCTAAGTTATTCGGGTGGAATGGTGCCAGATTTGCATTTTTTACTTCTGCGAGGTGGGGGACTTTTTAGCTATCCAGCAACTATTGACAAACCAAAAAGTAAATTAAGAATGGTTTTTGAAATTTTTCCTTATGCTTACATTTTTGAAAAAGCAGGTGGAGGAGCGATTGATGGCACAAATAGAGTTTTAGATTTAAAACCAACTTTCGTTCACGATACTTGCCCTTCATTCTTTGGCTCAAATTATGAAATTGAATTAGTAAAAAAAGCCTATAATTTATAACCCCCAAACGGAAATTTAATAAAAATACAAAATGGATAAATAAAAAATGAATTTTATAACAAGCATAAAAATTAAAAACTTTTTTTCTATAAAAGATGCAGTGACGATAGATTTTAAAGCTTCACCATATAATATAGAAAATAATCCCGATAGGTTATTTGAATTTAATGGTGAATATTATAATAAAATTATCTCACTTTATGGAGCAAATAGTTCTGGAAAAACTACTGTTTTAAAAGCAATAATTGCAATATTTTCTACAGTTATTGATGAAAGAAGTAATTACTTTCCACTCTATTTTAAAAACAAATTTTCTAATATAGAAGATGATAGCCAATTAAAAATGAGTTTTGTGATAGATAATAAAAAATTTACTTATATGGTAACTTTTGAGTCTAATGAACAATATGAAATTATTGGTATAAGAGATGAAAAACTTTTTTTAGAAAAAGAGATTTTATTTGATAGAGAGAATCAAATAGTAGCAAATATTGATGAAAATATACAACAAGCTGTATTTAATAACCTAAGTGAAAAAAAATCTTTACTTCAGGAATTTTATAAATTTGATAACACAAAAACTTTTGAAAAAATACATATATTTTTTTCACCTTTTTTTAACTCTGCCTTTAATATAGATATGTTAAATATGAGTTCCTACACTCATGAAGATATTGCTATGTGGTTATCAAATGAATTAGTGAATAAAGGTTTAAATGATTTTATTTTATCTTTTTTTGAATCTATTGGTTACGATATAACAAAGATAGAACTTGATTATGAAGAAAGAAAAGCACAAAAAAAAGAGTTAAAAGCTATTAAGATATTTCATAATATTGATGAGACAGAACCATTAGAACTATATTTAGAGTCTACTGGAACTCAAAATTTATTAAAAATTTTAATAGATATTTATATGATGAAAATAATGGAAACACCATTAATTATTGATGAGCTTGATTCTTTTATTCATCCAATGCTTGTGCCAATTATTATAAACTTACTAATA
This sequence comes from Campylobacterales bacterium, assembly GCA_029932985.1. Taxonomy (GTDB): domain Bacteria; phylum Campylobacterota; class Campylobacteria; order Campylobacterales; family JAOZPA01; genus JAOZPA01. The sequence continues at coordinate 22,948 of JAOZPA010000019.1, read as the reverse complement.
AAAAATGATATACAAATAATCTATTCAACTCATAATATCTATAATATGAAATTTATACAAAATGATGAACTCTTTTTAATCGAAAAAAATAATAAACATGAAACTGTAATAAAAGCTGTCAAAAATAATCCTAATATTGAAGGATATGAAAATCTTTTGACTCATTATGAAAATGGTTATCTAGGCGGTGTTCCTGATGTAAAAGATATTATTACAAAGATTTTATAATGTTATCTTATTTAGATAAAATACAACCAAATAGAGAGAAAAAAAGTTCTGTTAAAAAGATACTTTGTATTATTGAGGGTGATTTAGAGTTTAGATATATCACTAAAATATTTCAGCTTTTTGGTTATACAAAAGGGTGTTATGAATTGAGTGAAGAGTATATAAAAGTGGCTTGGGGGAAAACTACTACTCCTAATTTAAATATTGTTCAATCAAATTGTAGATTTAATGGTGGAAGTTTAAAAGGGCTAAAAGTTCCTGAACCTGCTCGTCAAGCTTTTGAATCTTATAAAGAAGATTTATCTATTTTTGATTCTATTCTTGTATTTTTTGATGGAGATGAAGATAAAAATAATAAAATTGAAAATTATTTTAAAGAAAAATTTGAGAGTTTAGAGATAAAAAATTTTCTTTTAGTTTCTATTCCTTGTTTTGAAAGTTCGTTAATTGACTTTTGCAATTGTGGGGATTGTAGAGAAAATATTGATAATATGGTGGATGAAAAATATCCTTGTGATAAATATAAAAATAATTTTTCTAATTTAAATTGTTTTAATGGCACAAAAAATTTGATTACCAATTTAAATATAAACAATATCCAAACTCTCAAAAATAAAATTTCTAAATTCAATAATATAAATCAAATAATTTCTAATTTTATGAAAAAAAATAAAAGGGTATAAAAAATGGATGAAAAAGAGAATATTTTTAAAGATAAACTCAAACAGCAGATTCAGATTTTGAAAAATTGTCAGAAAAAAGAGCAAGTTGATAGTTGTTTGAAATGCAAAAAACTTTTAGAGTGTGAGGTGCGGATAAATTATGTGCGGAGTGTGTATGAAAGTATGTCAAAAGGTGAAGTTGGAGGGTTTGAATTTTAGATGAAGATTGAAAATTTACCAAAAGATGAGCAAGATTTTTTAAATGAAATATTTCTTAAATATCGTTTCTCATTTCAAGAAAGAAGAGAGTTAAGTTTAATTGCAATTGATTTAAATATGTGGAATGAAAAAAATATAATCTCGATTTTCCCAACTTTTTTAGATGAAAAATATCAAGCTAAAAAATTAAAACAGGAGATTTTTAAATTTATAAAAACTCATTGGCAAAATTTAAAAGACTCTCCAAAAGAGTATAATGATTCTGAAAAACAGAAGATAAAAGCAGCAAAAATCCAAATTTCAGAAATTTCAAAAGAGAGTGTTGGATTTGGAATGTGTCCTGTGGCGAGTGAAAAAACTCGGTGTTGCAATCTACTAACTTTAGATGCGGTCGAAAGTTGCGGATTTGATTGCAGTTATTGCTCAATCCAAAGTTTCTATAATGAAAACAAAATTATTTTTGATTCAAATTTTAGTGACAAACTAAAAAACTTAGAGATAAATCCAGATGAAATTTACCACATCGGTACGGGGCAATCTAGCGATTCCCTGCTTTGGGGAGATAGATATGGAGTTTTAAGCTCATTGGTAGAGTTTGCAAATAGGTATAAAAATGTGATTTTAGAACTCAAAACTAAATCCAAAAATATTGAATTTTTGCTAAATAATGAGATTCCTAAAAATATAATTGTAACTTGGTCTTTGAACCCCCAAACCGTTATAAATTACGAGGAGCATTTGACTGCAAGTTTAGAGGAGCGGTTAGATTCAGCCAAAAAGGTGGCGGACAGGGGGATAAAAGTTGGTTTTCATTTTCACCCAATAATATACTATAAAGATTATAAAAAAGATTACAAATATATTTTTGATAAACTTTTAACAAATTTCACTCCAAATCAAGTGATTTTAATCTCTTTTGGAACTTTGACTTTTATCAAACCCGTTCTAAAAAAGATACGGAATAGAGATTTTAAATCAAAAATTTTGCAAATGCCCTTGATAGATGCTAAAGGAAAATTTTCGTACCCTCAAGAGATAAAAGAGGAGATGTTTAAATTTGCTTATGAGTCCCTAAAACCGTGGCATAAAAAACTGTTTTTTTATCTTTGTATGGAAAATCACGAATTGTGGCAAAAAGTTTTTGGCTATGAGTACCCCACTAATGAATCTTTTGAGATGGATATGAAACTAAATTATATGGCCAAAATTAATGCTGACAAAAAATGAGTTGAATCTTTTTTACTTTGATGTAGTTTTTAGATAATTACTATCAGATAAAAATTTATTTAACTCTTTTTTGAGATTTGGGAATTTTGAGTTATCAATTTTTGAGTAAAGTTTATTTAAAATCTCTTTTTTTGAATAATCTAAATCATTTAAAATTTTCATAACTTTAGGGGATTTTTTGATATTTTTAACCTTAAATCCCTTTTTATCTATCTTAATTATCGCTTGGGTGGGTTTTGCAAACATATTATGATTCATCCCTAAAATATCTTGATAAGCCCCCACCAAAAAAAATCCCAAAAAATACTCCTCATTATTCAAATCCACATCGTGCAGAAACAGCGGTGCATTTTTGTCAAAAGCTATCTCACCATCACTATCACAGCTAATATCCCACAAAGTCGCCGAGCGATTTGCAGAGATATTTAATTTATGAAGTGGCATAACTGGAAATTTCTGCCCCAAACCCCAATAATCGGGTAGAGACTGAAAGAGTGAAAAATTTAAAAGATACCTCTCCTCCAACATATTTTTAATCTTTTTTAACTCCCGTTTATGCAAATTATTGACAAACAAAGATGCTTTTTTAAAAATTAGATTAAACAAAATTTCACTATTTGAACGGTCGATTAAATCAACATATCCCAAATCAAAAAGAGTCAAAATAGATTCAAAATGGTCTATGGCATCGTGAAGGTACTCCAAAGCATTTCTAGAATTTATATCCAAATACAAAGAGTGCAACTCCATAATTAATGGTGGATTTTGAGCTTTCAACTGCAAATAACTCTTCTTAAACTCACTAGATAAAAGCTCCAAAACTGGTGTAACCAAAATTCCGTGAGGGGCTGAAATGAACCTACCCGACTCAATAAAAATCGTAGGCTCTTTGACATTTTTGGCTAAAGCTATCTCTTTTAACATAAAAACCACATCATTTACATACTCCGTCGTGGTGTAGTTTTGATTCAAATTTTTGTGCTGGGAGTGTTCTATGGAAAGCCCTCCGCCGATATTTATGGAGTTTAAATTTTCCGCCCCCATCTTGATAAGTTCGCCATAGATATTTCCTGCCTCTTTTAATGCTTTTTTGAGAGGGGCTATCTGGTTCAAAAGTGAGCCAATATGGAAATGAATCATTGTGAATTTGGCCATAAGATTGTGAGATTTTAAGAATTTCATCGCTTGAATTATCTCCGTGGCATTTAATCCAAATTTAGAGTTTATGCCTCCACTTTTTGCCCAAGTCCCCTCACCGCTATTGTGTAATCTGATTCTAATCCCAATATTTGGAATAGTTTTGGAGTTTTTTGCAATTTCGATGATAGATTGAAGTTCACTAATTCCCTCGATAATTATCGTGACATCGTGTTGAAGTTTTGAAGCCAAAAAGCAAAGATGAATCATATTTTTATCTTTAAATCCATTAACGGTTATGGGGGCTGGAGGAGTATTTAGGCTCATCGCCAACATCAATTCCGCTTTGCTACCAGCCTCTAATCCATAATTATATTTTTTGCCAAACTTTATGAGATGTTTCAAAAATGAGGGATAATGATTTACTTTAAGTGGAAAAACTGCTTTAAAATCTCCCTTATAATTCATCTCTTTAAAGGATTTTTTAAATAAACTATAAATTAAATCTATTTGTTTCTCTATGAGATGTGGAAAGCGGAGAAGAAGTGGACCATAAATCTTTTTTTTTCGTATAGATTTGACAATTTTAATAATATTTGGAGATGATTTATAATCTATTTTGAGTTTTGAATTTTTGATAATAAAATTATTATCACCCCAAATTGAGATACCATAATCATTCATATTTTCTCCTAAAATTCAATTTTTAAAAACTCATTATATATCATCATATCCACAATCTCCTTAAAAATTGGGACGGCAGTTTGACTTGCAAAATAGACAGTTTGTGGCTCAATGACCGTAATTCCAATTGTGTAATTTTGTTTTTTGTCATTTGCAAAACCAAAAAATGAGCTATTATATGAGAGTTGGTAACCCCCCTTGGTAGCGATGTGGGCAGTTCCAGTTTTGCCACCTATTTCGACTCCCAAAGTTTGTGCTTTTTTACCCGTGCCTTTATCAACAACTTTTATCAAAGTATTTTTAACCATCTGGGTTACATCTTTTGGGAGAATTGAAATTTTTTTATTTTTAAATATATATTTTTTGGATAATGGAGAGATTAAATGAGACAAAAGGTGAGGTGTCACCAAATCCCCACCATTATTGAAAATCGCATAAGCTCTCATAAGTTGGATAAAAGTTACCTTCATCGAATATCCATAACTTGAGGTTGCTTTGTAGATTTTTGAATTAAGTTTTTGCAAATCTGCAATTTGACCAAGATGCTCATAAGGTAAATCAATTTTGGTATAGTTTGCAAATCCAAAATCTTTTAACCCCTGATAAAACTCCAAAGCATCCAATTTTTGAGCCATTTTGGCAAGTACAATATTGCTAGAATGCACTACCGCATTTTGAGCACTCATATATCGTGGAAATTTATGGTCATCAGTGATTACCCGTTTGCCAATGAGCATCGCACCATAGTGAGTTTTGAAAATCGTGCTAGGTTTTAATTTTTTTGCCCGTAATAAAAGAGAGTAGGTGATGGGTTTGATAACAGACCCTGGTTCAAAGGTGTATTCAATCGCAGAAACATTTAAGGCAGAAATATCACCTGTAATATGGTTTGGATTATATCTTTTAGAACTTGCCATTGCCAAAATTTCCCCACTTTTACTGTCCATTACAGAGGCAATTATCTCCTTTGCTCCAAGGTTTTTAGCAAATCGGTCAAGTATCCCCTCAATCGCTTTTTGCAGTTTTAAAGAGATAGTTAAGTGCAAATTATATCCATCAAGCCGACTTTTGATAATCGTATTTTTATTGAAAATAATATTTGCTCCCACATCTTTTTTGCCCCTCATTTGAAAATCTTTTATCGCCTGAAGTTTATCTCTATAAAAAAATTCCAGCCCCTTCACCGCTTTAACTTTTATCATATTTCTAGTTTCAATCTTTTTCATATAGCCAATGATGGGAGTTAAGCTATCTTTATAGATAAAATCTCGATACTCTTCACTCTCTAAAATCTCCAAACCGTGTAAAAATCTTTTGCCCTTTTTGATGTCGATAAACTCTACAAAAACCCCTCGACGCAAGAGTTTTCGAGCAAGAGTTTTGAGGTGTTTTGCCTTTTTTTCATCAATGGTATAACTAAATCTGACATAACCTTTGTGAGAATTAATTGTTTTTTTGATTTTGGTGGGGTCAAGCTCACTATAGATACTAAAAAGTTTTACAAAAAGATTTTTCTGGCTGGAATTTAGATTTCGTGTATCAATCTCTGCCATATAAAGTTTTTTGGTGGTGGCTAATGTGAAACCATCTTTTGAGATAATATCACCCCTCACCGCTCGATTTATTTCACTAGAATGCAACGATGGCAAATTTTTATCATCATCTAGCAAAATATATAAAGCCCTTGCTAAAAAAGTGATAAAAGCCAAAGTGAGTAGAAAAAAAAGAATAGTGACCTTTGATTTTCTCTTTAATTTCTGTTGCATATACCATTTTTCCAATTAATTTTTTTTAAATAACTCATTTTTTTCACTTTTTTAATTTCTAAAAGAATAGCACATTTTCACTTATTTTTTGATTTGAGTAAAAAAAGAGTGGCTAAATTAAGTCTTTTTTTATTAAATATAGCTTAATTTCCTATTTTAAGCAGAAAAGTTTAAAAAACACTTATATGAGATTTTTAAAACTCTACAATATAAAGATATTTTAAGCTTTAAAATGGCAAAATGTATTTACTCAAAAGTATTTTAATAGGGTACTTTTTTTTAAACACAATAGGGGAATAAAATGAGGGAGATTGAGATTTTAAAAGCTATTGAGCTTTTTACTATTATTCCAGATGCTCCAGGGGGGAGAATCTACCATTTAGCGGAAGATAATTTAGAATTTATCATAAAGTTAAAAGATTACTTAACTCCGAGGGAGTTAGAGTATCAATTAATGATTACTGATAAAGAATTTTTTAATGAAGTTGTATCTAAGCTTAAAAAAAGTGAATATCTAAAAATTAAAGAGTTAGATTTAACACAAAAAAGATATAATCTTAGTTCTAAACAATATGACTTAGTATTTGTTACTATCGATTTAGAAAAAAATTGTAATGATGAAGTATTTAAGAAAATATATAGGATTATGCTAAATGCAGCTCATATAATAATTTTAACTCCGCAAAATTCCACACAAACGATTGAGGAGTTACTAAGTCAGACAAATTTTGTAGCTATTAATCGTATCGATATTTTTAATAATTTAGATGTAATTTCTGCAAAGAAACTGCATGGTTGGCAAAGGGTTTGATATGAATATAGAAAAAAGAGTTTTAATCTTGGCAATTTATAAAAAACAAGAGAGTGAAAGTTTGACTGATGTTTTAATTACATTGGAAAATTCAGGACTTTTTAAGTTAAAAATTGGGAAAAGATATTTAAAAGAGCTAAAAAAAGAGGGATTTTTAGTTGAAAACGAACTTGGTTTTAAGGGGCTAGGTTTGGCAAAAGAAATAGAGGGGGAGTTTAAAATTGATTCTTAGTATAGAAAGTAGTTGTGATGATAGTTCAATTGCCATCACAAGAATATCAGATAAAAAATTGATGTTTCATAAGAAAATTTCGCAAGAGCTTGAGCATTCACAATATGGTGGGGTCGTGCCTGAACTTGCAGCTAGATTACATGTAGAGGCTTTGCCACGAATTTTAGAGGAAGCAAAAGAGTATTTTTGCAATTTAAAAGCCGTCGCAGTTACAAATGAACCAGGGCTTTCCGTGACTTTGGTTGAGGGTATCACGATGGGCAAGGCTATAGCAATCGCCTTAGATATTCCATTGATGGCAATCAACCACTTAAAAGGGCATATTTATTCACTTTTTGTAGAAAAAGATGTGAAATTCCCGTTAGGGGCTCTTTTGGTTTCTGGTGGTCATACTCAAGTTTTGAGTGTAAAAGGCTATAAAGATATAAAAGTTTTGGCATCAACTCTTGACGATAGTTTTGGTGAGAGTTATGATAAAGTTGCTAAAATGATGGATTTAGGTTATCCAGGTGGTCCAATTGTTGAAAAAATGGCAAGAGAGGGTGATGAAAATCGATTTAAATTTACAGTTCCCTTAAAGCATTCTAGTAGATTAGCATTTAGTTGCTCGGGGCTTAAAAATCAAGTAAGATTAAAAATTTTGTCTTTGAAAGATATAACAGAGCAAGACAAAAAAGATATTTCTGCTTCGTTTCAAAAAATAATCACAGAGCATATTTTGCAAAAAACAAGAAAACTTTTTAAAAAGCATAAATTTAAATATTTCGCCATCGTTGGTGGGGCTAGTTCAAATCTATATCTTCGTCAAAAAGTACAGGATTTGTGTGATGAGTATGAGACAAAATTGCTTTTAAGTGATATGGAGTATTGCTTGGATAATGCGGCGATGATTGGACGAGCATCAATTGAGGGTTATCATATAAAAGATTTTGTGAAGATTGGGGCAGTCCCGATGAATCCACGAGCTTCAATTAATTAAAAGGCGATGAGGTAAAAAGAGCAAGGCATTAAGTGAAATTTAAAACCACTTATTAACCTATTGCCTTTTTCCTTGTTAAGCAATTCTAGCTTTTTTTCATACATTTGAGATGAAAAGAGGCTATTAAATCAGAATTTCCTAATATTATAAGTTTATCATTTTGTTCCAACTTAAAATTATCATTTGGGTGAAAGATAAAATTACTAATATCTTTTCTAATAATTCCAATTACTTTTAATCTAAAATTATGATAGCCTGTTTGATAGAGAGTTTTTTGCTCATAAAATGCAGAAAGCGAAACTTCATCGATACTCGCCCCACCTTTTGTGATTAAAATATTATCAATTACATCAAATGCCATCGGTTGACCAATATATTCCACCCCCATCAAAGCTGCAAATTCATAGGGAAATATCACTCGATTTGCTCCTGCAATTTTAAATTTAGCTTTTGAATTCTTGTCATTTGCTCGTATTATAGTTTTCAAATCTTGATTTATCGACTTCACACTTAAAAGTATAGAGAGATTAGTCGCATCATTATCAGTTATAATTGCCACAGTTTTTAAATTTTTGACATTAATACTTGTAAAAAGTTCCATATTTGTAGCATCTGCCTTGATTGCTAAATAATTATTCTCCTTTGCCCGTCGAATCTCCTCCTCCTTCTCATCCACAATCAAAAAATTTTCACCATTTTCAATTAAAGACTTTGCCAAAACCATTCCTATTTCACCAAAACCACAAATTAATGTATATTTTCGTAACTTATTTGTTTGAGATTTTGTATTTTCATCTTTAATAATAGACATTTTAGCCGTTAATGCAGTTGTCGCAATGGAGGTTGCCAAAACCACAGAGGTAGTCCCAGCAAAAACCAGAATAAATGTTACAATCTTCCCCTCAATAGTTAGTGGAGTTATGTCCCCATAGCCGACGGTTGTGATTGTGATAATTGACCAATATATCGCATCAAACATTGAATTTATATTATTATTGAGTTCACTCTCATACATATAGATAGCAATTGCTGAAAAAAATATGATAAAACTGAAGAGAAAAGCCAAAGTGCCAAATTCAAATTTTTTTTCATTAAAAACGGAGAGAAATTTTTTGATACTTCGTGTATAGCGAAAAATCTTAAATAAACGAAAAAGTAAAAAGATTCTAAAGATTTTTGCAGAACGAAAAGAGGGGAGAATCGCTAAAAGGTCAATAATCGACATAGGGGAAAAAATAAATTTCATCTTATCTCTCATAATCTCTTTTATCGTTTTTGATATTCTAAAATTTCGCCCTAAAAGATTATATTTTTTGTGATTTTCCACAATAGTTTGATGAATATCGGAACAAACCCAAAGTCGTGCTAACCATTCAAAAATAAATATTATGACCGCAATCATCTCAACCTGAATAAAAAATGAACTTTCCCGACGATTTTCATCTACCAAAATATATATAGTTAGCAACAATAAACAGATAATAAAAAAATCAAAATATCTCTTTTTAACCGAATTTTCATTATTTAAAATCTCATTTATAAAGGTTTTAAAAATTCTATATCTGGGAGAGGAGGCTAAAAAATAGGAAAATTTTAACAGATAATCCAAAAACATTTTAATCTTACTTAAAATCCATAATCGATTATAACCATTATTATAAACATAATTCCTAAATATCCATTTAGTGTAAAAAAAGCTTTGTCTATTTTGCTAAAATCTTGATTTACGATTTTGTGTTCAAAGTATAAAATTACAGCTGAAATTATAATTGCTAAATAGGTGAAAAATCCAACTTCTGCTTCGATTGCAAATAGAAACCAAAAAAGTATGGTCAATGAGTGGAAAAGTTTGGAGATAAACATTGTAGCATCTTTACCATAAAGTGCAGGGATTGAAAAAAGTTTATTTTTTTTGTCAAACTCCATATCTTGCAATGAGTATAATAGGTCAAATCCTGCCACCCAAAACATCACACCTAAACTAAGTAAAAAACTCCACATCGTGATTTTTGCCTCAACCGCAACTACTCCAGCAATGGGTGCTAATCCCAAAGTCAATCCCAAAAATAGGTGAGCCAATGAGCTAAATCTTTTGAAGTATGAGTAGCCCCCAAGTAAAATTAAAATTGGAAAAGATAGGATAAAAGCTAAACTATTTATGAGATAAGCCACAGCGATAAATATCATAGCATTCAAAATTAAAAATCCCAAAATTGTTTTGCCATCGAGTCGTCCATCTACACTCGGGCGTTTAGCGGTGCGGGGGTTTGAAACATCCACATCTCTATCGATATATCGGTTAAAAGCCATCGCAAAATTTCTAGCACTCACCGCTGCCAAGACTCCCATCAGCAAAAGATAATTGCCAAACCAGCCATCTGCTGAGACAATCATAGCGATAAAAATAAATGGAAGAGAGAAGATGGAGTGTTTGAACATCACGAGTTCATTGATATTTTTTAAAAAATCAGAAATTTTTTGCATAAAACTTTACCTTAAATTTTCTTTTATTGTAGCATAATTTTATTGCAAGATTGATAAAAAAAATTGAATTTTAGAGAGAGAATTTTTGGGTTACTATTACACCCATCAAAAATAGTAAGGCACAAAAAATTGTACCTTACATTTATATTAATCTTTAGTGTATAGTTTTTCCTCTTCGTAAGCCATACCTGAACAACCTGCATAGTTTGTTTTACAAATTGAGTAACAAGTTTTTATATCTGCATATAGATTTTTGTTTTTGTTGCACTCTTTTTCACAAGCAGTTTTTTCCACTTTACAATCTTTTAAATCACCATCTTTTTTGTATGAACTATCAGCTATTAAAAGTGTAGATAATACTGCCATTGCCAAAAATATTTTTCTTAATTTCATTTTTTTTCCTTTTGTTTTTAATTATGCTTTATCTTTTAATAAATTCTCAAGATTAAGCAAACCGCATTTTATTTTACATCTCATTCTACAAGTGAATAATTACCCCGATATAATCCTCCTCATACCAAATAAAATTTAATTTTGAAATATATTATACTTTTATTATTTTTAAAAAAGTCTAAAATTTTATATTTTTTAGTAAAAATTAATAAAAATAGTAACTTTAGAAACTTTAGATGATTTTTAGAATCTCTTCTAGTGCTTTATCACTATTAATAGTGATTTTTTCTAAAGTTTTACGATTTACAATCTCAACTTGACCATCTTTTAAGTTTTTACCAACAATCAAAGCATAGGGAAAACCAATCAATTCAAAATCTTTTATCTTAAATCCATATCGCTCTTTTCGCTCATCTAGCACAATCTCTTTGCCCCTTGATTTCAACTCTTCGTAGATATTATTTGCAAACTCAAATTGCTCTTTATCTTTGATATTTGAGATGATAATATCCAGTTGATATGGTGCGGTTTGGGGATTCCAAATCATACCTTTATCATCGTGATTTTGCTCAATCATAACCGCCATCAGTCGGCTAATTCCAATCCCATAAGTCCCCATAACAAATGGTGTACTCTTGCCATTTTGGTCTAAAAAATTCGCGTTGAGGGACTTTGAATATTGAGTACCTAGCTGAAAAATATGACCAACCTCAATCCCCTTACTGATTTTTAGTTGACCACCACAATTTTTACAACTATCCCCCTGCTGAACCTCTATCAAATCTTTATATTCCACATTCAAAGCGACAAAATCAAACCCTACAATATGATAATCTTTCTCATTTGCACCACAAATCATTTTTTCTGAATTTTCCAACTCACAATCAACAATTGTCCGAAATCCCTCAATCTGCGGACCTATAAATCCTGCAATAATTCCTGCCTCTCTTAGCTCATCTTCATTCACATCCACAAGCTCCAAAGCCCCAACTGCATTTAAAGCCTTGACCTCCTGCAGATTCTCATTACCCCGCACGAAAAACAGCACAATCTCCTCTCTATCCTCATAGATAGCTTTTTTGGCGATGGTTTTAACCAAATAATGGGCATCAAGTTTGAAAAAATCACTAAGCTCCTCAATCGTTTTTACATCTATGGTCTGAAATCTACCACCATTCATCTCCACAGATTCAGTCTCAAATCTTTGCTTTTTAGCTCGAATGGCAGTCTCAATATTTGCCCCATAATCGCAATTAGCACAACTCACTATATCATCTTCGCCATTTTCAGACAGTACCATAAATTCTCGGCTACCACTCCCCCCAATCGCACCGCTATCAGCCTCAACCACTCTAAAATCAAGTCCAAGTCTCTCAATGATACGGCTATAAGTTTGCTCCATCAATGCAAATTCCCGTTGCATATCCTCAGTGCTTTCATGAAAACTATAACCATCTTTCATAATAAACTCACGACCCCGCAAAAGCCCAAATCGTGGACGAGCTTCATCTCGAAATTTTGTGTGAATCTGATAAAGATTTAAGGGCAATTGCTTATAACTTTTGACCCGATTTCGCACCAAATCCACCATCGTTTCCTCGTTTGTGGGGCTTAAAACAAAATCATTATTTTTTCTATCTTTGAGCCGTAGCAGTTCACTACCAAATTTATCAAACCGCCCACTCTCTCTCCAAAGTGATGCAGGTGTCACAAAATTTAGCATAGTCTCTTGACAACCAACCTTATCAAGCTCATCTTTGACAATCGCTCGAATTTTATCTAATACAATTTTACCAAGTGGCAAATAGTTGTAAAGTCCAGCTCCTAGTTGTGAAATAAATCCACCTCGAATGAGATATTGATGGCTAGGAAGTGTGGCATCATTTGGATTCTGTTTTGTTGTAGGTATAAATAACCTTGAAAATTTCATCTTTTCCCTTGTTTGTTGATATTTTGGATTAAAGTCCCCTCACCGATATTTTATTTTTAGATTAATCAATTTTATTTTGATATTTAATAATACCTAAAATTATAATTCTATCCCACTCTTCATCTATAAAATATGGGATGATATAACCTTTAAAAATTAAATCTCTAATATTCTCATTATTAAAGTGGATAGATTGCCGATATTTATATGGAAAATGTGTTAAAGATTTGATTTTATTATCTAACTCTTTTTTAAACTTTCTTGCATTATTTGGAGAATGAATAGCAATAAATCTAACAACTATTTTTAATTTTAGTAAAAATTTATCATCTTTGAGAATTTGCATTTTCTATCTCATTTATCATTTTATCTATCTCATCCATTCCCTCATCATAAGATGTTAATTTTGCTTTTCCACTTATTATATCTTGATAGGTTTGTTGTAAGATTTGTTTATCTAGCCTGAATTGCTCACTTCCCATATAGATATAAAATGGGTCTTTCTTTCTTTTTTTCTCTTTGAAATTTTTGATAATACTGTTAAGCTCTTCTAACATAGAGATTGGTAAATTATTAATATCATCTATTAAACTTCTTTTTAAGTCTATTACTTCCATCTCATCTCCTTTGGCTAATATTCGTAATCCACTACTTTTGTGACAGTATCTATACTTTTTAGATATTCTACAATCGGTAAATGAATTTCGTGAGTTGCATAGATTTTTAAATCCTCTTTGCTTTGGAAAACTGTAACTAGAGCTAAATCATAAGACCTTGGTGAATCGCTAAAATCCAATCCCACCTCTATCTCTTTTAAAACCTCTATTTTCTCTTTCATACTCATCAATTTATCTTTAATAAACCTTCTATTTTCATCGCTACTATCAGCTAATTTCATAAATACTATATGTTTTATCATCTTTTTCCTTTAAAAATCTACTCTCATTCCAAATAAAATCGAGTGCAGTGAATATTGACAAGTGGAATTTGCAAACTCAGAATTATCTGTGCCGTAAAATCGGTATCTCGCATCTAGTGAGATTTGGTCGCTATATTTATACTCCACCCCTGTTCCAAATTGATATGCAAATACTTTGTCACTCCCTTTATATTTATCAAAATCAAAATCATCTAATTCCACTTTGGCAAATCCAATTCCTGCTGTAACATAAGGTGTGAAAAGTGTGTCGTTGTAGAAATCGTAATACTCATTGACCATAAGTGAAGCGGAGGAGACGAATCCTCGTGAGACTATTTGATTGTTGATTTTTTCTATGTCGCTTTTTTGATAGGCAAATTCAATCTCTGTTCGCATATTTGGGCGAAGAAATTTCACACCATAAGCGATTAAAAAACTACCGCCAAAATCAAAAGTGATTTTTGAAGAGTTGTTTTGCGATACAACATCTGAACTATTGGCGACATTTCCTCCAAAATGGGTACTGATATAGCTTTCATTGCTATAAAGTGTGGTGGAAACTGCAAGTAATCCACATATAAGTGATAATCGTTTTTTCATAAAAACTCCTTTTTTTGAGGCTCAAGTCCCCCAACGGAAATTTTTGTTTGGGGACTTAAACTTTTTTCTATGTAATCTATTGTAGCTTTTTATAATAAATTTATATTTATAAATTTAACATACTTCTAATTAAATTACCAATATTAGAGCCTAAATTATCAATAATTTTCTCTAATTCATTTTCAAATAATTTTTCTTGTTCTAATGCTTTTTGAATGTTATTTTTATTAATAATCTTTTTATTAAAACTTTTTTTTGTATATTTACCTAAAATCTTTCCTAATTCATTTGGTATAAATCTTTGTTTATTAAGTATTTTATCATTGTTAAATAAATCATCCTGATTATATTTGGATATATCAACTAAATGTAACAGTAACCAAAATTCAAATAGAGGATTAGTCATAGCAATATTATAATTTTTTTCTTTGCATTTTGGTAGTACAGCTAGAATATTTTCTTTTCTACTTTTAACTTTTTCTCTATCCCATATAAGCCATAGTTCATCATCATATTCACTTTTATAGTCATATTCTTCATTTATAAAGTTTTCAAGATTACAAATCACATCTTTAGGTTCACTTGCTCCTGCTTCTTTTTTAACTACTTCAACTTTGATTAAAGCTGATATATCTGCAGATAATTTTTCCTTTATAGTATTAAAATAAGCTGGTTCAGTATTGCTATCCTCGCAAGAGATTATTATAACTCTTTTAGGGTTTAACAACTCTTCTTTATATTCACTAGTTTCAAATTCTCTTACTTTAAAACCCATTTTAATTACCTATATTTATTTCATCAAATGTTTTAAAAACTGGTATTGCACCATATCTTCCAAGTAAATAAGCCTTTTCAATTTTACTATCATATCTGACTTTAAATTGATTTAATGAAAAAAGTTTTGATGCACCATTTTCATCTTTTTCAATAAAAAATATTTCATCTCGTCGAACAAGATTTAAATCAAGTAAAGTTGATTCATGAGTTGTAACAATTAATTGTGTTTTTGAATCTTCAATATTTAAACTGTAAAATAGCTCAAAAAATTTGTTTGTTAACATAGGATGTAAACTTCTATCAAATTCATCTATGATAATAGTAAAATCCTGTGAAAATTTACTGATTAAAGGAATTAAATCAAATAGTCGTCTTGTTCCATCTGATTCATCTTTTAGCTCAAAAGCATCTTGAAAATCTAAACCATGGACTAATCCTAATTTTTGGACTTTTAATTCATCTTTTTCTTTTGATATAATATATAATTCATTATCTGATTCTAAAACAATCTTGTTATTGTTATCTTTTGCATCTAGCAATTTTGATTCAATATGTTTTTTTATATTCTTTGGAATATTTTTTAAACTTGTTTCAAAATTTTCTTCAACAGATTCTATATTTTTGATTCCAGTATCAAATTCATTTAAATATTTGATAAAAGAGTTTGATAACTCTTTATCTGTTATTAATAAAGATTTTTGCTCAAATTGTGTATTTGGATATAATAAAATTAATTTTTTAGAAAACCAATTATAAATATCATTAATAGTTTTTGCTTCAGGATTATCACTTAAACTTAATTGTTTATTTGCAATTTCCGATAAAAAAAGTTGACTTGATTGATTTTTCATATCTTCTGCATAAATTTCAAATTTATTCTTAGATGCTTTTTGTAATGATTTTCCAAGTGTAACAATATTATCTATTCTTTCAAAAATCATTTCAGGATTGTTTTTACCAATTTCATATAACCATTCTTCTGTAATTTCTTTATTGGATAAAATAGAAGTGAATCCATAAGTAAAAAATTTACTATCTATCTCTAATTCAAATTCAAATTTTGTAGGTTTATTTGCTGATACTTTATCTAATCTAAAATATTTTTTATATCTATCAACACTATCCAAACTTGTCAATATTATTTTTGAAGCATAATCAATTGCTTTTATTAAATTAGATTTGCCAGAAGCATTTGCACCATAAAGAATTGCACTTTTTAAAATTTTAACTTTATTAAATTTTACAATATGAGTAGGATTAACTTCTGTCTTTCCTGCTGTTAAATCTAAACTATTATCCGTCTGAAATGACGAAAAATTCTCTACTATGAATCTTTTTAACATAAAATAACCTATTTTTTATAATTTTTGAGAGATTTTATCGTAAATATTATAGATAACTTATTAATTTTTCAATATAAAAATAAAAAGGCTCAGCAGTTGCCAACTCTACGAAAAATTAATTGCTTCCATTAAATCATTATTTTCTTCAATTCTCAACATACGAACATCTTTAGCACAAGCACTAAACCAAGGGTAAAGTTTTGCTAATTTTTGCACAGTTGTAACACATTTTACCGCATTCATATTTTCATCACCAAAATAAACACTTCCCTGTTGCCATATAAAACCATTTGATTCCATAAATTTTCTAATATCACCATAAGCATTACTTATTGATGGTGTGTGATAAGCATCTCCTAAAGAATTTGTATCTATATCAAATGTTACTGCATACATAAAAACTCCTTTTTATTTATTATTTATCGCCTCTGCTATATTTTCTAATGCGGTGGAGATAGATTGAATTTCTTTACCCATCCCTGCCATTTGTTCATCATGAATATCTCCATTATTTCTAAATAAATTATTTTTTCTTTTTAATTCTAAAACTTTTAACCCTTCAATAATATCTTGTTCTTTTATATTATGTTTTTTAGCTAATCGTAAAACTTTTTCAAAAAAATTATCTATCGCTTCTCCATATATTTCTTCATCTTTTCTTACTGCTTGAGTATATAATGTTCCCATTGTAATTTACCTTTAAATATTAGATAGTCGGTATAAAAACCGACCTTGAAAGTGAAAATTTTATTTTCGTGCGGGGTTGTTAAGCTTTTTAAATTTTACTTTGAACGAATTTATCCATATTATCTACAATCTCTTCGATAGTACCCTCACCGCTTATTATTTTGTGTAAATTTTTAGATTGGTAAAATTTTTGAATCTCTGTTAGTGGGTCTGTATAAACTTTCATTCGATTATAAAATACCTCTATACTATCATCATCTCTTACTACTTCTGCCTCTTCTGCTCTTCCAATGACTCGATTTTTGGCGGTCTCTTGGCTGACTTCCACCTCGATAACACTTATAAGCTGTACACTATCTTCTGTTGCCAAATATTTATCTAGCTCAATCATCTGCTCTGCACTTCGAGGATAGCCATCAATCACCACAACATCGGTTGGAGCTTTTTTGATAGCATTTACAATTGTTTTTATTACTATATCTATTGGGACTAAATTTCCTTTTTCAATAAAAGATTTAATTAGCTCTCCCTGCTCACTTCCACTCGCCACCTCTGCCCGAAACATATCGCCTGTCGAGTATTGAGTAATTTCGTCGTGTTTTTGAGCAATTAACTCTGCATCTGTTGTTTTTCCACTTCCTGGAGCGCCGATTATCAAAAATAATTTTTTCATTTTATACCTTTTGTTGTTTTCTAATTCTTATACTTAACTCTTTTAACTGTTCATCATCCACACCACTTGGAGCGGAGGTTAGCAAACATTGAGCCCGTTGAGTTTTTGGAAAAGCGATAACTTCTCGAATTGAACTTGAATTTGTCAAAAGCATAATTAGCCTATCAAGTCCCATCGCAAATCCACCGTGAGGAGGCGCACCATATTTTAGAGCATCTAGTAAAAATCCAAATTTTTCTCTAGCTTCCTCTTTCTCAATCCCCATCAACTCAAAAACTTTATTTTGAATCTCCTCTTTGTGAATCCTAATACTTCCACCACCAAGCTCCGTACCATTTAGCACAATATCATAAGCGATTGATTCCACATCTTCAAGATTCTCAACATTTAAATCTTTTGGTTTAGTGAACGGATGGTGAAGAGCTTTGACTTTGCCATCTTCCACCTCAAACATTGGAAAATCCACAACCCAAATAAACTCAAATGTGTTTTTTGGAATTATCTCCATAAGTTCCGCTAAATGAATTCTAAATCGCCCCATATAATCAAGGACTCGTTTTTTATGCCCTGCACCGAAAAATACAGCATCGCCCACTTTTAAACCACATCTCTCTACAATTCTATCCAAATCTTCAGCAGTAAAAAATTTCGTGAGTGGACCTTTTAGTCCATCCTCTTTCATCTGAAAATACCCAAGCCCACTAGCCCCAAATTTTCGCACATACTCCTCAAATCTCTTCATCTGTCTTTTTGAAAAAATATTATCGCCATTTGGAACTGTGAGGGCTTTGATACGATTATTTTTAGAATCTTTTGCAATTCCACTAAAAATTTCATTATCGCAATTTTCAAAAATATCAATCACATCCACCATCGCCAAATCATATCTCATATCGGGCTTATCGCTACCATAAGTTTCCATCGCCTCAAAATGGGTAATCCGATTGAAAGAGGTAGGAATATTGTGACCACAAGCTTCAAAAACATCAAAAAGAACTTTTTCCGCAACCTTAATGACATCCTCTTGATTACAAAAACTAAGCTCAACATCAATTTGAGTAAATTCAGGCTGACGGTCAGCTCTCAAATCTTCATCTCGAAAACATTTAGCAATCTGATAATATTTATCAAATCCACTCACCATTAACAACTGTTTAAAAAGTTGTGGGGATTGAGGAAGTGCATAAAAATCACCGCCATGAACTCGACTAGGCACAAGATAATCTCTCGCACCCTCAGGAGTGGATTTTGTCAAAATTGGAGTTTCAACATCTAAAAAGTCCATCTTGTCAAGTGAATTTCTAATCGCCATCGTGGCTTTGCTCCGCAGTTTAAAAATCTCATAAGCCTTAGGGTCTCGAAGCTCCAAAAATCGATTTTTCAATCGAATCTCTTCATTTACTTTGTCACTTCCAATATCAAAAGGCATCGGTAGTGAACGATTTTCAATAATCAGTTTATCCACCACAAGCTCAATTTTACCCGTTTTCATATTTGGGTTTTCAAGCCCTTCACCTCGAAATCTTACCTTGCCTTGAGCTGTCAAAACAAACTCATCTCTCACACCAATAGCAATTTTGTGAGCCTCCACACTATCTTCTGGGTCACAGACCAATTGAATCAAACCACTCTTATCTCGCAGGTCTATAAATATAACACCACCGTGGTCTCGTGAATTATTTACCCACCCCGATAAAGTTATCTCTTTGCCAATCTCTTTTTCATCTACATTTGTACAATAATGAGTTCTCAAATTTTATCCTCATAGCTAATTATTTTTATGTATTATACACAATACAAACTTAAATTGCAAAATCTTTTTTTTTTTAGAATTATTTAGAAAAAAGATGTTATAATTTTTCAAAAAAAAGGATAAATAATCAAAAAACGGGCAATATATTCGGGTACATTTGACCCAATCACAAATGGTCACATAGATGTCATTAAAAGAGCGAGTAAAGTTTTTGATGAAATCATCGTGGCGGTGGCGGAAAATAGAGAAAAAAATGTGATGTTTGATACCCAAAAACGGGTGAAGCTAGTGGAACTAGCAACTAGAGATATAGACAATGTGAGGGTGGATTCCTTTGATAGTTTGCTCGTTTCCTATGCCAAAAAAAATAGTGTAAATATTATTATTCGGGGACTTCGGGCGGTGAGTGATTTTGAGTATGAACTGCAGATGGGTTATGCAAACTCATCTCTGGATTCCTCGATAGATACTGTTTATTTTATGCCAAGTTTGGAGAGGGCATTTGTGAGTTCATCGGTTGTGCGGTCGATTTTGAAATATAATGGAGATGTAAAACATCTTGTACCAAAAGAGATATGGGAGTATTTAAATGTATGTGATAATTGAGGGTGTTGATACTAGTGGTAAAACTACACAGATAGAGATTTTGAAAAAAAGTTTTCCAACGGCAATTTTTACTAAAGAGCCAGGGGGAAGTGAGCTAGGAAAAGAGATTAGAGAGATTTTGCTTTATGGTGAAATAAAATCTAGAAATGCGGAGTTGTTACTTTTTTTGGCAGACCGAGCGGAGCATTATGAGAGTGTGATTAAACACAATAGAGATAAATTAATTATTAGTGATAGAGGATTTGTATCGGGTATCGCTTATGGTGTGGCAAATAATGGTGAGATTGATATAGATTTTTTGACAAGTTTAAATCTTTTTGCTTTAGAAAATCAAATGCCAGATTTAATAGTGCTTTTGAAAACCAACGAGAAGTTGATAAAAAGTAGAATGAGTGATAAAACTGAAGATACGATAGAAAAAAGAGGAGTTGATTATCTGCTTCGTGTGCAAAACTCTATGAAAAATATTTTGAAAAATCTGGATATTAATTATCTTGAAATTGACTCTGAAAATTCGATTGAAACGATTTGTCAAAATATAGATATGGCGATTAAGAGACTATTATGAAAAATCTTTTACTCACATTAATATTAGCTATTTCTGTTTGGGGACTTGAGAGTAAAGACCCCTACAAAAATATTGAACTTCACCAATTAAAAAATGGAATTGATGTAGTTTTCTTGCCTTCGCAAAGTTCTAAAAATGTAAAAATTACGACTTCGTTTAAGGTGGGGATGATTGATGAAGATGAGGGAATTTATGAGATTACTCATCTTTTGGAGCATCTGCTTTTTCGGGATTCGAGGCTGGAAAATAACAACACTTATATGCAGTTGATTGAGCAAAAGGGGGGAAGTGCAAATGGCTATACCTCTGTGAGCAATACAAGCTATATAGGAACTGTGCCAAAAAAGGAGGGTGAGTGGCTGGTGAATCTGTTTTCGCAAATGCTTTTAGATAGGAAGATTGATAAAGATGATTTGCCAAAGGAGAAAAAAACTATTCGGTTGGAGCTTGGTGAACCTGATTGGTTGTCCTCTAAAATTGGGTTTGATTTGTGGAATTGGTTTGATAGAAATTTTTTTAAGATTAATTCTTGGGGTGAAGATGAGTTTGGAATTGTCTATCCTGATATACTTTTTTCAAAAAATGATAGAGTTTTGTCACTTGAAAAGATTCCTTATGATGAGGTGTTGAAACATTATGAAAAATTTTATTATCCTGCAAATATGTCAATTTTTGTGAGTGGAAATTTTGATACACAAAAATATTTAGAGTTGATTAAAGAGAAGTTTGAAAAATTTGAAAATCGCTCATCTGCAATTGCCAAAAAACTTAATCCAACTTTTGCCAAAAAAAGATATAAAGAGGTTAAAAGTTTTGGTAAAAAATCACTAATCTCTTATGGGATAAAATTTGATGATGTAGATGCGAAAGAGGATGTGGTTTTAATAGCATATAATAGTTATTTAGCTCATCGGCTGATGAAAAAGCTCCGAAATGAGAAAGCAGAAACCTATACGGTGAGTCCCTTTTATGGAAACTATAATGATTATAATTCTCATAAAAAAGATGGATATGTGGGGATTAAGTTTGAGACGGCAAAAAAGCATTTTTTCAAAAATTATAATTTCGTAAAAGATATGATAGATAATGAGACCCAAAATGGCAAAATCACCGATGAAATTATTTCAGAATCTATCAAATATTATATGCAAACATTTGAGTTAACTTCGCTGGATGCTAGGAATTTGATGAATTTAGCGATAGGATACTATAAACGGTATAAACTTTTTGGTGAGGAGGTGAACTATTATCAAATTCTAAAGTCCCTCAACCCAAAGGAGTTTCGAGAGATTTTGCAAAAAAGATATAGTACAGGATTTAATTATGAAGAGTACAACCGCCCTCACATCTATTCGCAGATTGAGAACTATTTTGTGATAATTATCAGTGCGATTTTTGGAATTTGGTTTTTCTATAAAATCTTCAACCGTGAAAAAGATTTGATAAAAATCAGATATATCAAATCTCTTAGCTACTCTCCATTGGCAATTTTGGAGCTATTTTTTATTTTGAGTTTTGTGGTGTTGATTTTTGCATTTTTGGATACTCATCTGAAATATCTACTAGAAAGTTCACTTTGGTTTAACGATGTAGATTATTATCCGTATTATAAATATTTTTTCAATGCTTTAAATCTATTTCTATTTATCGGTGCGGGGTACTTGAGCCTAAGTTATTTTATCAAAACTATCTATATTGAGGATAACTCTTTGGTGCTAGACAGTTTCTCCTCATATCACACAAAAATTGATTTTCAAAAGATTAAAACTATCAAAACTCTAAATGATTTTCAGATGGCTAGAGTTCCTAAATTATGGTTTAATAAAAAATTTAGACTCTCAATTTATGACCCGTTTTTTTGGAGAGAGAGATTGCTGATAACTCTTAAAAATGGTGAGGTTTATTATTTGGCAACGAAAAATGCAAAAGAGGTGGAGATGGAGCTGAAAAAATTTATATTTCAAGGAGATGAAAATTTTGAAGTGTAGTGGATTTAGTGATAGGGGATTGAAGCGAGATGGTAATGAAGATAGTTTTTTTATGGGAAAAAATATCTTTCTTGTCAGCGATGGTATGGGGGGTCACGACCGAGGCGAAGTGGCGAGTGAAATTATTATCGAAACTTTAAAAGAGGAGATTAAAAATTTTGAGAATATAATAGTAGATGAAAATACTCAAAAGCAGAGGATTAAAAAACTATTAAATGACTCTATAATCAAATCCAGAGATAATATAAAAGAGTTTGTAAAAACAAATAATCTTAGCTCAAA
>JAOZPA010000101.1 GCA_029932985.1 Campylobacterales bacterium | reverse complement strand
AAAATAGGAGCTAGAAAATAGATTTTCAAATCATCTTCTTTGTAAGAAAAAATAAATTTAGCATTTTTTTTCAATAATTTACTTAAAAAATCTTCAGTCTCCTCACTCACAACAATATCATTATTTAACCATTCCTCAAAAATAGCTTCATTTCTAAAGTTTTCTTTAATATCAACTACACTTTTCAACTCATTTTCCGTAATTTTACTAAAAGCAAAAGTTGGAATTTTTTCTATTTTCTTCTCTTTTGTTCCTTTTAAAGCTAAATTTTCTTTTCGTAATATTTCATTTTCTTTTAAAACTTTTTCTAATTCTGTCATAATTTACTCCTAATTATTTTTTGAATATTATAGTCACACGGAAATTTATTTTTCTTGTCGTGCCATTTGGATAATTTCATCTTTTACAAATTGCAGATTTCGATAAATTCCTTTTAGTTTTTCTATATCAGTGCTATCAAAAGGTTTACTTATAAAGTATTGGTATTTATCTTTTCCCAATTTTTCTAAAATCACAAAATTCCAATCTTTTCCCACGATAAAAGCACCTCTCATACTCTTAATTTTGTTTAATTCCACTGCACTTATCATCTCTGCCAAAAGTTGCGGTCGTGGATTTCCAAACTCCTCTGCTTTCTTAAACTCTTGAATAAAAAAATAGGGTTTTATGGCTACTTGCAAACCAGAAGAGACCATCAAATCTGCTCTACCATTGAAAATAAATTTATCAGTCTGGTAACTTAATGGTTCATTATAAAAATTTCTAATTCTAGCTTTCATCATCAAAAAATCAACTTTATTAATTAACGGCACAATAAAATTTGCCTTTAAATCCTCCTCGTGATAATCAGAAATTAATAACTCATTTCTATCTATCAACTTAGTTAAAAATTTTATTTCATCCTGTTTTAACTCATATTTAAAATCAAACCAATCTTCAAAAATAGCTCTATCATAATTTTTTTCAATATTTACCAACTTTTTTAAAATAGCATCAGTAATTTTGCTAAAACTATAAGTTGGTATTCTAGGAATAGTTTCTGTTTTGATTCCTTCTAGTGCTAAAATTCTTTTTTCTAATTCCTCATTTTTTTTTAATAACTCTTTATTTGTCATAATTTACTCCTAATTTTTTAAATATTATAGCACAAAAGGTTTAAGTCCCCAAACAGAAATTTTTGTTTGGGTTCTTTTGGGAACCTTGAACTTGTTCAAGGCATTAGTGGAGGTTTATTTTTATTGGGGTGCGTCGCCCAACAATAATCCTACTTTTTAGTTTTAAAAAAATTGATAATCCGCCCCTCTAACCAATATTTAGGTTTTAAAAAACTTCCTGAGATAAACCCCACGTGACCACCATTTTGAGAAACTTCCAACTTCACTTTATCAGAAATTTCATCTTGATTTGGCAAAATTTTTTCAGTCATAAATGGGTCATCTAGAGAATGAATTATGAGAGTTGGGGTTTGAATATATTTAAGATATTGTTTGGCACTTGACTTTTTATAATATTTTTTTGCCGAACCAAAATCGTGAATTTTTGCCGTATAAATCTCATCAAAACATCGAATAGTTTTCAGTTTTTTCACCGCTTTTTCATCCAAACCTATCAATGATTTCATCGGATGGTATCTATATTTTGCCAAAAGTGTACCCTTTAAATGTCTAAGCAGATGTTTTTGATAAATCTTTGAAAACCCCTCATCTATGGTATCTGCACTAATATTTAAATCCATCGGAGCAGAGACACTCACCGCACTTTGCAATGGCGAATTTTCACCCCACTCACCCAAAAGTTTCAAAAGCATATTGCCACCCAGCGAATAACCAATTGCAAAAATAGGATTATTGGGATAGAGAGTTTTTAGATACTCAATCCACAATTTTGCATCCGCCGTATCACCACTATGATAAGCCCTTGGTAAGCGATTAATCTTGCCCGAACAACCCCGAAAGTGCATAAGCACAGAGCTAAAATTATTTTTACTCAAAGCAGACATAATACCCTGAATATAGGGCGATTTGTACGAGCCTTCGAGTCCGTGAAAAAGCACAACAATAGGCTTAAAACTATTTGGAGAAGGTTTTTGATGCCAATAACACTCCACAAAATCACCATCATCAAACTCAAAATTCTCAATCTCATACTTCAGCGAAATTGATTTTCTAAACAATGCAGGGTAAAGTGTTTGCAGGTGAGGATTTTTTAACCCAAATGCAGGTTGAAATTTTGGATTTTTTAGATTATTATTTGGCATAGCACCCCATTCATTTTTGATTTAAGAGATTTTTTTATCTCATTTTTTTTAATTATAGCATTTTTAAGATAATTTTAATTAAAATAGCTATAAACTTAACTTATTAATATGAAAAAGGGGGAGATTATGATAGAGGGTTATTGGATTCCAGTTTTGCATTCGCATTTGCCGTTTGTAAAGCATCCTAAATATGATTATTTTTTGGAGGAGCATTGGTTATTTGAGGCGATTACGGAGTGCTATATTCCACTTTTGGGGAATT
The DNA here is from genome assembly GCA_029932985.1 of Campylobacterales bacterium. Taxonomy (GTDB): domain Bacteria; phylum Campylobacterota; class Campylobacteria; order Campylobacterales; family JAOZPA01; genus JAOZPA01. The sequence goes on along the minus strand of JAOZPA010000101.1, from coordinate 6,249 downwards.
TGAAAAAATTAAATGATGAGGGGGTGGATTTTCGCTTGACGGTTTCTATCACTCCACCACTTGCTGAAATGTTGGCTGATGAGCATTTGACGAAAAAATATCTAGCCTATTTGGATAGGTTAATTGAGCTTGGGGGCAAGGAGATTAAGCGAACAAAGGGGGATGAGGAGTTTGAACCTTTGGCACATTATTACAAAAATCTTTTTGAGCAGAGTAAAGAGTTTTTTCTGGGATTTTTGGGTGGAAATGTACTAAGTGGTTATAGATTTTTTAGTGATTTGGGCAAGTTAGAGATTATCACTTGTGGGGCAACTCACGGATTTTTGCCTTTGATGTCGGTAAATAAAAGAGCGGTTGAGGTACAGATAGAGGTGGCGGTGGAGTCACATAAAAAACATTTTGGCAAAGCTCCAAAGGGAATTTGGCTACCTGAGTGTGCTTTCTATGATGGGCTTGATGAGATATTGAAAAGCAATGGAATTGATTTTTTTGTGGTGGATTCTCACGCTTTGATTTACTCAAAACCAACTGCAAATTATGGAGTTTATGCTCCAGCCTACACCCCTCATCTCTCTTGTGCATTTGCCAGAGATAATGAATCTGCAAAGCAGGTTTGGAGTTCAAAAGAGGGTTATCCAGGAGATGTGAATTACCGTGATTTTTACCGAGATATTGGATATGATTTGAAAAAAAGTTATATTAAAGATTATATAAATCCCGATGGTGTGAGGGTTTTTACGGGATATAAATATCATAAAATTACGGGTGAGGGCGACCACAAAGAGGCTTACAAACCCCTCACCGCCAAAAAGAAAACTGTAATTCATGCTAAGAATTTTCATCATAATCGTCAAAAACAGATAGAAAATTTGGCTAAACAGATGGATAGACCACCGATGATTTTATCACCTTATGATGCGGAACTTTTTGGTCATTGGTGGTTTGAGGGACCTGAATTTTTATATCATCTTTTTAAAGAGATTGATGAGCATAAAGTTTTCAAAGTTACAACTCCAAAAGAGTATTTAGAGATGTTTCCAACAAATCAGCAGGTAAATCCACAACCTTCATCGTGGGGAGATGGTGGATATTATGATGTGTGGTTGAATCCTACAAATGATTGGATTTATCGGCACTTGCACCAGATGGCAGATGTGATGTGTAAGTTTGCAAATAGGTATAAAAGTGAAAAAAACAGATTGCGGTGCGGGGTCTTAAACCAGATGGCTAGGGAGTTGCTTTTGGCTCAAAGTAGTGATTGGGCATTTTTGATGACTACGGGAACGGCGGTGGAATATAGCACAAAACGGACAAAAGAGCATATCTCAAATTTTAATCTTTTGCAAAAGATGATAGAAGAAAATGAGATAGATGAGGAAAAGTTAAAAACAATGGAGATTAAAAATTCTATCTTTGATTTTTTAGATTTTAGGATTTATGGAGATATGAGTTTGTAGTTTCTTAGATTATTGAATTTTTTTAAAATTATATGATATAATAAAATAAAAATTAGGGAAATTGTTTGGATAATTATGAATATAGTGAATTGATTAAAAAACTTAAGATTAAAGTGGAAAATATTGCAAAAATTGTAAATCCTGATGAGTTGCAAAATAGGTTAAGTAAGATTGAAAAAGATGAGCAAAATCCCGATTTTTGGAGTGATAGTAAAAATGCTGGGAAGATAGGGAAAGAGAAAAATCGTGTGAATGTGATGTTGCGAAATTATCAAAATGCTAGAAATAGTGTGGATGATGCGGATGAAATTTTTGAGATGGCAAAAGATGAGAGGGATAGTGAAACCATAGATGAATTGTTTGATGAATCTCAAAATCTCACTGAAAAAATCACAAAACTCGAAGTTGCAATGATGTTAAGTGGCGAAGATGATATAAATAATGCTATCGTTTCGATTCACCCTGGGGCTGGGGGGACGGAGAGTCAAGATTGGGCGCTTATGCTTTATCGAATGTATCTTCGGTGGGCGGAGAAGCAGAATTTCAAAATCGAGGTTTTGGATTATCAAGTGGGTGAAGAGGCTGGAATTAAAGATGTGAGTTTTACGATTAAGGGTGAAAATGCCTATGGCTATATGAAAGCGGAAAATGGAATCCATCGATTGGTGCGGATTAGCCCTTTTGATTCAAATGCGAAGCGACACACCTCTTTTAGTTCTGTAATGGTTAGCCCAGAAATTGATGATGATATTGATATTGAAATTTTGGATAAAGATATTCGTATCGATACTTATCGTGCCAGTGGAGCGGGTGGTCAGCATGTCAATAAAACCGATAGTGCCATCAGAATTACCCATATTGAGACAAATATCGTGGTGCAATGTCAAAATGACCGAAGCCAACACAAAAATAAAGCCAATGCCCTAAAGATGTTGAAATCTCGACTTTATGAGCTGGAGCTTGAAAAACAGAGAGCAGAAAAAGAGGGGATTGATAAAAGTGAAATCGGCTGGGGGCATCAAATCCGAAGTTATGTGATGCAACCCTATCAACAGGTCAAAGATAATCGGAGTAATATCGCTTATTCGCAAGTAGATTCGATTCTGGATGGAAATTTGACTAATGTAATGGAGGATGTGCTGATTTTTGGATTTGCAAAATAGATTTCAGTCCCCAAACGGAAATTGTAGGTGCGATTTTAAAACTCTATTTTAGTAGGGTGCGACCCGTCGCACCAAATCAAGCTAACCCTATCAAATATGATAGGGTTAGCTTGATTAATCTTATCATTTGTGATAATATAGATAAAAAAGGTTTTGAAGTGAAAGAAGATAAGCCATGGATTTGGCAACATAAATCGTATCCCCACTTTGAATATGATTTAAAAAAACTTGACACTCTTATGCAGGAAGTATCACGAAAACAGGGCGAACTTATAGCTCTTAGTAGGGTTATTAGTAGTAAAAACTTGCAAGAGAGTCAGCTTAATGCCCTTGAAAATGAGATAATCTTTAGCTCTAAGATAGAGGGGGAAATTTTGGATAGAGATAGTGTTAAATCCTCCATAAAAGAGAGGTTAGAGATAACTCAAAACTACCAAAAAAAAAGCAAAGAGAGTCGATATGTGGAGATTTTGCTAGATGCCCATAGAAATTACAAAGAGGACTTAACGATTGAAAAAATTTTTAAATGGCACTATAAAATGTTTGAAAACCACAACAGCAAATTATGGAATATAGAGATTGGTAACTTTAGAAAAAAAGGCACAATGCAAATAGTTTCAGGAGTGATAGGCAAAGAGAGAGTCTATTACGAAGCCCCACCAAGCAGTAGTCTAACAGAGGAGATGAGTGCATACATCAGATGGTTCAACTCCACCCCCACCTCTTTACTCAAAGTTGCCATAGCTCACTTATGGTTTGTCATCATTCACCCGTTTGACGATGGAAATGGAAGGCTGACCAGAGTAATAACCGATAGAGTCTTATCAGAGATAGAAAATACAACCATATCACGACTCTACTCAATGTCGCAAAATATCAATAGCGATAGAAAAGGCTACTATAATGCACTTAAACAAACAACAGGATATATCACAAAAGATTCTCCCGTAGATATTACTTTTTGGTGTGAGTGGTTTTTTGGCACACTCTGCAAATCACTAAATGAAGCGATAACCTCTGTTGAATATGTTGTGTATAAAGCTAAATTTTGGGACAAACACAGAGATAGTGAAATAAATGAAAGACAAACAAAAGTCCTCAACACGATTTTAGATAAAGGCAAGAATGAATTAACAACAAAAATATATAGAAAGATTGCCAAAACCTCCACCGCAACAGCTTCAAGAGATATAAAAGCTCTATTGTTGCTAAATTGCATAAAACAAACAGAGGGAACAAGTGGTCGTAATGTTAGATATGAAGTATTATGTTTTTAAATTAAATAAAGGAAAAATGATGAGTTTAGAAGAGTTTGTAGCAGATTTGAGTAGTTTGGATTTAGAGTTAATTAAGATTGAGTTTGCAAAAAAAGAGAGTAAGCAATTTGATAACAAAGATGAATTCAAAACAGATGAAAAAATAAAATTAGAAAAATATAGTGAAAAGTTAGCAGAATTAACAAATGCAAATGAACATACTTTAAGTTTTTTATTAGTTTCATATATTGTGGGAGACGAAAGGTTGATTGAAATAGCAAAAGCTATTAAACTAATTAAAGAGCTGGATAACCATCAATTAATTCATGAATATAAACATACAGTTTTTACTCAATTAATGGAAAAAGGTAGAAAAAAATTTGGTGCTGAGGATTGGAATAAATATATCTATAATAATTTATAAAAAGGGGTAAATATGCCTTATAGTTCAATGAAAAGTTTAAGTATGGTAAAGAATAGTTACAAATTAAAAGTTAAAAAAGATAAATTATTTTTTGATATAAAATCTATAGAAATAAGTGATTGGCTAAAAGAATCTTTAAAAAGAGCAAATCATTCCATTCTTTTTAGTGAAAAAGCTAAATCTGAAGCGATAATTATGCCAATACTTCTAGAGCTACAAGAGAGAAATTTAGACTGCCTAAAAGTATTTTCAGGAGTAAGATTAGATATTGATGAGAGCCAAAATCTAAACGGCGAATGTGATTTTATATTGGCAAAAGATGGAATTGTTGACATTATCGAAAAACCTCTCATCTCCATCATCGAAGCCAAAAAAGGAGATATAGATTTGGGATTAGCCCAATGTTCCGCACAAATGGTCGGGGCTAGAGAATACAACAAACAGGAGCAGATAAAAATTGCCATCTATGGAGTAGTCACAAATTCCAAGGAGTGGCAGTTTATGAAACTTGATAATGATTTGCTGATTATTGACAGCGATACTTATCATCTCAAAGAGATAGAAAAATTACTGGGAGTTTTCCAGTCTATTATAAATTAAAAAAAAGGAGAGCAGATGAAGTTTTGGATTAGTGTGGTGGTTTTGTGTTTGGCAACCGCAAATTTACAAGCCGATGAGAGAAAGATAACAAGGCAAATGAAAGAGGAGCAACGGGTGGCATTGGTGATTGGTAATAACAATTATCAAGGAGATTTGTCAACACTAAAAAATCCTGTAAATGATGCTATATCGATGAGAAATATTTTGGAAAAAAGAGGATTTGATGTAATTTTTGCAAAAAATGCTACCAAAAAAGTGATGGCAAAAAAATTAAAAAAGTTTTACCAAGAAATAGGAAAAGGTGGAATTGGACTTTTTTTCTTTGCAGGACACGGTATGGAGGTAGAAAATAGTAACTATTTAATCCCAACAGATGCAAAATTAAAGGAGAAAGATGATGCAGAGTTTGATGCAATTGCTTTAAATAGAATCACAAAAAAGATGTTAAAAGCTAGAAATAGATTAAATATTGTGGTTTTAGATGCTTGTAGAAATAATCCATTTGATAGAGGAGGTGAGGGAGGACTCGCCACCATCTCACCCCCTAGAGGAATGTTTATCTCCTACTCCACAGAGGCAGGAAAAACAGCTAGTGATAATAGAAGTGGCAATAATGGTCTCTATACCAAATATTTAATCCAAAATATCCAAAAACCACTAAATATCTATGATGTTTTCAAACAAACCCAAGAGGATGTTCACGATAATACAGGAGGAAAACAGTTTCCTGCTATCTATGATAAAACAATAAGAGGAAAATTTTATTTTACTTTGCCAAAAACTACTCCTGTTCCAGACCCCGAGCCGATATATGAGCCAGTGGTCAAAAGTGATAAGTGGGTGGTTGTAGATGGTTTGATGTATCAAAATCAACCTTTCAATATTCAAGATAAAGAAAATTATGATAATCAACAAAATGGTGGTAGAGTATGGGAATGGAAAAAATTTTTTGGAAAAGATGCATTTGATTATTGTACTAATTTAACTTTGTATGGATATAATAATTGGCGTTTACCTACTAGAAAGGAATTAAAAAAACTTTTAATTCCAAATTCATTAGATTCTCATTATTTCATAAAAAAAGAATTTTTAAAAAATATGCCTCCTTTATCTAAAAAATATAAATTTGCTACCTTTTGGACTTCTACCTTGAAAGATTCTTCTTATGCATGGTATGTTCGTTTTGACAATGGCTATGATAATTGGAATTTAAAAATAAGTAAAAATTATGTGTTGTGTGTTCGTGGACAATAATTTTTGAATTAACCTCAAACTCGTTTGGGGTATAAAAAAATTTCCAATTTAATTTACCAAATTTGGTTATTTTACATTAATTTGGTCGGCAGAAG
>JAOZPA010000100.1 GCA_029932985.1 Campylobacterales bacterium | reverse complement strand
TCGAGTTGCTATGTGTCGTGGTGGGTAGGATTTGGGTGAAAAATGAGAAGTTACCCTTTTTCTTATCTATCGAGAGTATAAAGACCGTAAATTCAAAAATTATCTCAAGGTTAAAAATAAAGAGTTAAAAGAGAGTGTAGATAATTTCAAAACTCTATTAAATATCCTAAATGAAGCAGTGATTTTATTTGATGAAGATTTTAAGTGTATAGATGCAAATAGAGTGGCTGTGGTGATTTTTGGATATAGCAATGAGGAGTTTGTAGATAAAACTTTTTTTGAATTTGTTGTAGATTCTAGCCCCCTCACCGCTCAAAATATTCTTAATAAAAAAAACAATATCTCTTATCAACTTCAGCTCTACAAAAAAGATAATACAAAATTTTGGGCTCAAATAAAAAGCAATGAGATATACCAAAATGGTAAAAAAATCAAGGTGATAACTATGTTTGATATGACAAAAATGAAAAAAACTCAAGAAGAGCTAGAGAGATTAAATAAAAATTTGGAGATTGAGGTTGCCAAAGAGGTTAAAAAAAATTTAGAAAAAGATAAAATGATTCATCAGCAATTTAAAATGATTGCGATGGGGGAGATAATTGGAAATATCGCTCACCAATGGCGACAACCTATAAATACCCTAAATATCAATTTAGAGATGTTGGAATATGATTATCAAGATGGATTGATTGATAAAGAATTTATCCAAGATTTTGTACTTAGAAATACAAAAATAATCTATGACCTATCTAAAACTATCGATAATTTTAAACATTTTTATCAATCACCCACTCAGAAAATTCTTTTTACAATTCGTGATATGGCTGAAGAGGTTTTAAAAATCACTACTCTTATCTTATCTAGCAATTTTATTAAATTGGAAATAACTGGTGAAGATGCCTTGATTAATGGTTATCCAAATGAGTTAAAACAGGTTTTTATAAATCTCATTAATAATTCAAAAGATTCTTTGATTCTCTCAATGAAAGAGAAAAAAATTACAGAGGGTAAAATTATTTTAGATATACAAGAGTGTGTTGATGGTTCGATGATTACTATTTCTGATAATGGCAGAGGGGTAGATTTAAATATAAAAAATAAAATTTTTGAACCATATTCTACTACTAAATTTCAAAGTCAAGGCACAGGACTAGGGCTTTATATGTCTAAAATGATTATAGAACAAAATATGAAAGGTAAATTAGAGTTGTTAGATTCCCAGATTGGAGCTAAGTTTATGATAAAATTACCAAAAGGTTAAAAGATGGAAAAATATAAAATATGCCCAACGTGCAAACTTAAAAATGAGATTTCAAGTTTTTTATGTGAGCAATGTCTCGCAGATTTAACGATGGTAAAAGAGTACAAAAAAGAGCAAAAAAAATCTTTGAAATTGATAAATAGAGAGTTCAAAATCTCAATTATTATCTATGACCAAGATATTTTTGGACGAGATTTTATAGGAAAAAATAAAATTACTGATTTTGAAACTATCTCTCGAAAACATGCAAAATTTTTTCTCTATAATGGTGAATTTGCAGTCGAAGATTTAAACTCTACAAATGGCTCATTTTTCAAAGGCAAAAAATTTAAAAGAATTAAACTCAAAAATGGTATGAAAATATCCTTTTCCCAATCTTTCGAGTTTGAAGTAGAAATTTTAAACTAAAATTTGAAATAATAATGTTATTAGTTTATACATAAATTATTTAAAGGATACCGTATGCAAATAACTAAATTAGATTTTTTAATAGATAGATTTAAAAAATTGGATAAAACTAATCAAGAAATATACTTAAGTAAATTAATAATTACTATTACTATATTGTCAAGATATACATACGATACAGGGAATAATTCTATCTCATATCCTGAAGAATTAAGGGTCTATAATGAAATTCAACATCAAATATCTCAACAACTTTATAATCTAATAAATAATGACAAAAATACATATCCTATTGGTGTTTTTTTTAATATTTTAGTAGATTACTTAGATATTTTAAATGCTTTAAATAGTTGTCATAAAGTCATAAAGTTCATATTATAAAATTTTTTGAAGAATGTTTTCCTATAAAATCAGAGTCATCAAAAGCTTATTTTATTGAATTAGATTATAATATACAACTTCAATCATTAAATCGTAATGAATTATTAACTCTAATTTAAGTTTATATTGTAGGTTAAAAATCTGATAATCTATTTTAGCGGTGAGGGGACTTTAACCCCAAATTCAATAATAATTATTATCAGAAATAAGATTCTAAAATGTCTTAATTCCAAATTTTAATAGCATTCGTGGCAATATATCATCTAAATTTTGAACCTCTTTATCATTGAGTTCAATCAAATTAAAATTATATTTTTTATAAAGTTGTTGTTTCACTTTTTTTCTCTTAAGATATTCAGGTTTATTTTCATAACCCCAAAACTCAATATAAACTCTACCAGTAGGCAGATAAAAATCACTCAGCAAATTTTCCTCAATGGGCAATCTTTTTTCATAAGCATGAACTATCCCCTTATTGTAGAACCAATTATCAATAATTGCTTCCGATTTCGACCGAACATAATGTCCGTCATCAGTTCTATGCTCTGGGTTTTTGTAATTTTTCCTCGGGTCGATATTTTGATTTTTAGGGTTTGAAGTTCGTTTTGTAGAAGCTTTGGGCTTTGGTTTATCAATCACCGCATCCACAATTCTATTTAAAAATGATTTTTTTTTATTAAGCAATTTTATAATTTCATCTTTATTTTTCCAACTTATATATTCATGCCCTTTAAATTTTTTATATTCAGCACCGTGTTTAATTCCTGTTCGTGTTAATTTATTCATTGAATTTAGAAATTTCAACTCTCTTAATCTTTCATGCAACTCATCTCTGCTAATATTTAATTCTTTTGCTAAATTATTAGTTGATATATATGTCACCATTTTTCCTTTAAAATTAATTATTATTTAACTATATACTTTTGACATTATAACATATTTATCAAGAATGGGTGCTTTTCAACTTTTGAGAATTTGTCGTTTATGTTGTTTTTGCATTTTTTTTGCCCTTAAATCGGGAATAGATGAGGCATAATCTCTCAAAAATCCAGGAATTTTTCTGCCATTAATTTTTATAATATCAGCGATAATTAAATCAGCAATTTTGGTTTTATCTTTTTTCATCTCTAAAGTCAAATAGTTAAAAAGAGGAGGATAAGGTGAGGAGGATAAGGGGTCTGAGGAAAATTAGGGAATAAAACTTAATTTAAAATTTCCGTATGGCTAACTAATCTCACAAACCCAGTTTTCAATGACCAATCCATCTACTCTTTCAAACTCTTTTACATTATTTGTAACCAAAATATATCCTAAATCTTTGGCTTGTGAAGCTATCAGTATATCATTTGCACCTATGACTTTGCCTTTTTTTTCAAGTTTTGCTCTAATTTTACCATATTCAATAGCCGAGTTCTCATCATAATCTACAATCTCAAATGGAGTTAAAAATTTTATCAAAGCATCTCTATTTTGCTCTTTTTTTTGACTTTTGCTTTTTTCTAAACCATAAAACAGTTCTGCAATAGTTATCGAGGAGAGAAATACCATATCATTTTGATTTAAAGATAAAAATTTTTCTATCACAGATTTTGGCTTATTATTGATAATATAGATACAAATATTTGTATCTAGCATATAATTCATCAAAATAACTCCTCTCTTTTATCCAATTTCAAAACTTCTCTTTTTATGATAAAATCATCACTAAATTCATCCAAACTCTCAATCATACTTTTCCATCGATTTTGATTTTTTGGGAAAAGTATCACTAAATCACCTATTTTTTTAATAAATACCTCTTCTTCATTGTCAAATCTAAAATATTTAGGCAATCTCACCGCTTGACTCTGCCCATTTTTAAATAATTTTGCTGTTGCTGTCATAATAAAATTCCTTATAGTATATATATAAGTATATACTAAATAATATTAATTTATGATAAATGATAAAAGAAGTAAATAAAACTTAATTTCAAACTCACATCTAAAAAAAAGTTCTCCTGTTTCTTCTGTCAACATATTAAAACACAAATAATACCTATTCTTAGGGCTTAATAGTATATTATGAAAATTTTAAAAAGCCATATTAAGGCAAAATCAAGCACTAATAGATAAAGAAAATCGGCTCTGTAATCACTTATATGAGCAAAAGTCTTTCAACAGATATTTTTTTTTAAATAGCTATTAAAAAGCCTAATAACAGGTATTAGTGTTTTACAGAAGAAAAAGGAAACCCTTTTTTATTTTCTTTTTCAACTTCTTAGAATTTGTCGTTTATGTTGTTTTTGCATTTTTTTTGCCCTTAAATCGGGAATAGATGAGGCATAATCTCTCAAAAATCCAGGAATTTTTCTGCCATTAATTTTTATAATATCAGCGATAATTAAATCAGCAATTTTGGTTTTATCTTTTTTCATCTCTAAAGTTAGATAGTTAAAAATAAGTTCCGAGAGGCGATTTAATGAGATTTGCCAAGTCGATTCAGTTTGCCCATAAATCCACTCACTAAATTTGTAAAATCCCTCAAAAACTTTATCATCATCCCAAATTTGCGAAACTGTTTGATAGAAATTTCCACTATTATAGGTTAAATCCCAAAATCTAGCAAATCTTTTCATCTTTTGAAGCTCCAAAAAAGAGATAAGATTATTTTGCAAAATATCATAGGGTGGTTTATCGCTATAAATCATTCCGTGCTTTACATCGTGTCTCGCCATCGTCGTACCCGAAAGTTTTTTGAGAATCCCTATCTGAATTTCACTATTTGTAATCTGTTTTAAGTGGTTTAAATTTTGGGCAAAGCTATCCAATGATTCCTCTGGTAACCCCACAATCAAATCTAAATGTAGATGAGCGGAGGTGTAATTTTCCAAAAATTTTATATTTTCTTTGACTTTCACTAAATCCATTTTTCGATTTATATTATATAAAATTTTTTCATTTAAGGTTTGGATTCCTATCTCTAACTGCAAAGCCCCTGCAGGAAATTTCACCAATCTCTCTTTTAACAAATCTGGAAAATAATCGGGAATTACCTCAAAATGGAGCATATATTTATCCTCTTTTGATAGAAAAAAATCGATTAATCTATTTGCTAATGCGATATTTAAATTAAAAGTTCTATCAATAAATTTAAAATTCCTAGCCCCCTTTTGCCACAAAATTTCAAACTCCTCAAGCAACCTATCCATATCAAAATTTCTCACTTTTTTATCGATAGCGGAGAGGCAAAACTCACATTTAAAAGGGCACCCACGGGAGCTTTCAACATAGATATATCGGTGAGCAATATCATGAGGGCTATAATATGTATAGGGAAGTTTGATTTTTTTTAGACTGGGCATTAGTGGAGCAATCATCTTTTGTGGTAGAGTTTTTTGAGCCAAAATATCATAACAAAGGTTATAAAAGCTAATCTCCCCCTCACCGTGGATTATAAAATCTGCCAAATCGAAATTTACCCTAAATGGCTGATGGCTGACCTCTGGTCCACCTAGTACGATTTTTGTATTTGGTAAAACTTTTTTGATTATCTCTATGAGACTTTGAACATCGATGGCATTCCAAATATAAACTCCAATCCCCACAATTTTTGGATTTTTGGCGATAATCTTTTCTGCAATTGGTTGAATATTCTCATTTATCACAAATTCTAAAATTTCCGTTTGGGGTTGTAAATCCCCCAAATTTGCATACAAATATCTAAGACCCAGCGAAGTGTGAGTATATCGGGAGTTTATCGCTACTAAAATTATATCATTCATAAAAGTATCTTTTTGTCAAATTGTAACATATTTTTGATTAGAATTCTCCCCTTTTTCGTCACTTTTAGCTTTTTATCTACAACTTTTTAGTATAATAGGGAAATTTTATTTAGGAGAGTTTTATGAAGAAGATGAGTATTTTTTTAGTGCTAGTTGCATTATCGTTTTCAAATATCAATGCGAAGGAGTCTGAGTATGTTTTAAGATTTAGCCACGTAACTTGTCCAGATTCGCCAAAGGGTAAGGCGGCTTTGTTTTTTGAAAAGAGGTTAGAGGAGTTGTCGAAGGGTAAAATTGATGTGATGATTTTTCCAAATTCGGAGCTTTATGATGATAGAAGTGCATTGACGGCGATTGCATTGGATAATGTGCAGATGGTTGCTCCTAGTTTTGCGAAGTTTAAAGATGTGGTGACGGGGTTATCGATTTTTGATTTGCCATTTTTATTTCGGGATATTGAGCATGTAAATAGGATTTTGGATTCTGAGATTGGTCAAGCATTTAAAAATCAGGTGAAAAAAGAGGATTATATTGTTTTGGATTATTGGGATAATGGTTTCAAGATTTTTACAAGCAATAAAAAGCCGATTGTAAAATATAATGATTTAAAGAATCAAAAGATTAGAGTTATGAGTTCGGATGTGTTGGTTTCATTTTTTAAAACGGCAAAGGCGAAACCAAAAGTTATGACTTTTCACAGTGTTTATGAGAATTTAAAAAATGGAAAGATTGATGCTCAAGAAAATACGGCTTCAAATATTGTTAGCAAGAAATTTCATACAGTTCAAAAGTATTTAACAGTCTCTAACCATTCATATCTTGGTTATTTGGTGGTTGTGAGTAAAGATTTTTATGAATCGTTGCCAAAGAATTTGCAATCAGCTTTGAATCAAGCGATGAGAGAGGCGACAAAAAAAGAGAGAGCTTGGGCAAAGGAGCTTAATAAAAGCAATCTTGATAAGTTAAAAAAGTATGCTTCGGAGCATAAAGAGTTTAAGATTTATGAACTTGATAAAAGTTTTGCAACACAAGCTCAAAAAAGTTATGATAAAATGTGTACAGATTTAAACAAAGATTTAATCAAGCAAATTAAAGCGATGAAATAGATTTATTTTAATGAACGGGGCAAAAAGCCTCGTTGATATTTACATAAAAAGGCAATGTTAAGATTTTTTAATTAAATTATCTAAATCAAATTGCAAATTTTTTAATGTAGCGGTGAGATTCATCAATTTATCCAAAGATTGAATCACGGCATCCTCTTTTTTGGTCATTTCAATATCAATTTTTTGATTCTTATCCATACTGTTTAGAACTATCAAAAACTCCTCAATATTATCTTCAATATTTTTCAATGACCTAGATGTGTGTTCTATTGAATTATGAGAATATTGAATCGATTTATCTATCTTCTGCACAAGGTAATTAAAATTATCGGTCGCATTTCGTAAATCAATATTATCATTACTTAGCTTGATGGGTTGAAGTTTGGCAACGGTGGTATTTTCGATAATCTCTTTTGAAGTTTTTGAGAATTTTTGGATGAAAGCGATGATGATTTTAATTTGTGTAAAAAAATAGATGATGAAAAGTGATATAAAAAAGGATAAAATATATTGAATTGACCTATAAATTTGTATGATGTTATCAAAATTATTTTGGTGCATAGAGATTAATTTATCAAACTCAAAAATCAATGTCAAATTTGTAAAATAAAGCTCTTTGATGATTTTTTCTAAAATTATATGAGAATATGGTGTGGGAATTTTGCTTCGCTCTGTAAATTTTTGCACATACATATAAAAGTCCCTCCACAGCAATTTAATTTTTTCACTCTGTTTTTTTATCTCAATGGACTTAATATTGTTTAAAATCTCATCTTGTTTTTTCATATTTGAGATAAAACTTTTAATCGACCTATTCACTTGAGCAGTTTGATTATCCCTATTTCGATACATATAAAAAATATTTTTTGAAATCTCTTGTGTAGATGCTTTTTGTTTGTGAATCCGTTCTAAAATATGGCTATTTACCCGATTTTGTTCATTTATTGAGTGTGAAATTGCGACCAAAATCATAGATAACACAAAGATGATTATCCCAACTATTTTTATTTTTTTCATTTTACAAATCCCTATAAATTAATTCTAGCTCTGGTCGATTGAGTATAAAAACTTTGCCCTGCACAATATCAATAATATTATTTCTCTTTAGCCGATTCAAAACTCGTGAGAGGGTCGATGGCTGAATATTTAGCATAAGTGAAATCTCTTGCCGTTTTAGACGATTAAACATCGCCAGATTTGCCCCCATCATCATTGAAACTTTTGTAACCGCATCAAAAATAAACTCTCGATTAATTAAAGATTGCAACTTCCCAGATTTCACCAAAATTTCATTTATAAACTCCATATTCAAAATATTATTTCTCAAAAAAATCTCTTTAAACGACTCAAAATCCACACTCAGCACACTTGAATCATCCACAAATGAGATATTTGAAAAAAACTGCAACCGCTCACTATTAATATCCGAAATCTCCGACAACATACTATTCTCATCAATATAATACAAAAAAATCTCATTCTCATACTTATCAATCTTGTACGACTTCGCCAACCCCTTCACCAAAAAAATCAACTGCCGACTTTGACTTTTCTCATAACACAAAACATAATTTTTTTTGTAAAAATTCAAAGACGAAATCTCCACAAGCATATCAATCTGCTTATCATCCAAAGTAGTAAAAAAATTTAAATTCTGTATCGCATTTTTAATAGACAAAATATTCCTAATAAATTAAATTCTCACACCATTATAATATATTTTTTTTAAATTAAGCTTCAAAAGTTTTAGGATTATTGTTTGGCAACCGAGGAAAATATGGGTGATAGTTAGGTTTTCAGTCCCCTCACCGTAAAATTATTTTTTCCTTTTTTTCTCATTGCTTCTCCCCTCTCTTCCTTATTGCCTCATCATTTTTTCCAGTCCATTTTCCAGAAAGTTCATC
>JAOZPA010000099.1:3098-8856 GCA_029932985.1 Campylobacterales bacterium | reverse complement strand
CATCGTCGTCTGACTTTAATTTCTCATCTGCTTTTGGTTTTTCTGAAATCTCATCTGAAACTTTCTCTTCTATCTCGTCATCTTTTTTATCTAATCCTTCAAAAAAGGATTCTTCATCTTTTGATTCTTTCTCGAAATCAAAATCAAAATCATCCTCACTATCATCTATTAAAGGAGTTCTTTGCTCATCTGTAAATGCATCTTCAAACTCAAAATCATTATCTTTTACCTCTTTCTCTTTAGGCTCTTTAGATAACTCCTCTGTCTCTTGATTATCTACTCTTCTATCTTCATCTTCTGGCAAATCAATCTCTACAGTTTCACCCAAATCCTCTTTTATAGCATCTTCAGGTCTTCTGTCAATAGCTTCTTTCTCAAAATCAAAAAAACTATCTTTTTCCTCTATTTTTTCATCATCTTTTCTAATCATCTCTTCAGCGACAATTCCCACCGCAACTGCTCCTGCAGCAAGAGCAACATTCTCTTTAGAAATGATAGATTTTTCATCATCTATTTTCTCGATAGGGGTTGTTAAAGCCTTATTTTTATCATCATTTATAATTTCATTTTGTAGAAGAGAGGATGGCATCTCTATTTTTTCATCAAAAAATTCATTTGACAATTCGACCAAATAGAATTTATCACTTTCACCTATATTTTTCAAAAGTGCAATCTCACGAACTCGAAGCTCTGTTTGAACCTCTTGAGAATTCTTTAATGATATAATAGCTCTTTTATTTCCACCACCACCATATAATACATACTCTATCCACGAAAAATTTTTAAATTTATAGATATATCCCTTTTTTTCCACAAATAACTCTGCGAAATCTTCATGGATAGATTTGAACTCTTCCAAATCATTATATCCCAAAAAGCCCAGAACAGCCCTACTAATTCCTATTAAATTATAATTTCTATCATATAAAATCACTAAAAACTCCTATCCAACTTAGTTCATTAATTCTAACTAATTTTACTTTAAACTTATCTTGTTTAACTTTTTAAAAAAATTATTTCAGCACTCTTTTTATCTATAATTTCTTTTAAATCATCTAATGGGGCATCATATATTGCTTCAAATGTCCCAAAAGCATCTATCAATCTCTTGATTTTTGCTTCCCCAATCCCACGAAATTTCAAAAGTCCTATCTCTTTATCTTTTTTCAATTTCATTTTCCTATGAAAACTTATTGCAAACCGATGAGCTTCGTCCCTTAATTTCTGGATGAATTGTAGCCTTTTATCGCTATTTAGAAGCTTAAATTCAGTATATTTTGAATAAATTTTATCATTTGCTTTAATTTTCGACCGTTTTATCACTTTACCCTCTCTATCTTTTGAGATTGCAATTACATCAATAAAAACTTTTTGCTCATCTAAAATTGAAACCGCCAATCGCCGAAGAGTCTCCCCCCCATCAATCACCCATAAATCTGGCGGTGGATTTTTATCAAACGATTCTACCCGTTTTTGCAATAACTCCCCCATCTGACCATACTCATCTCTTGCTTCCAAATGATAATGCCTATAAAAATGTTTCAAAAATTCCCCATCCCACTTCACCATCGCCCCCACTATCGCCTCTCCCTGAATATGCGAATTATCAAAAATCTCAATATTATATGGAGTTGCAGAAAGTTTAAACAACTCTTTTAACTCCACCAAAATCAAATTATCACTTTTGTCACTTTTCAATAACTCCATTGCATTTCGATAACTCACATCGATAAGCTGTTTTTTCTTGCCCCGCTGAGGTTGATAGATTCGCACTTTGACCCCGCAATGCACCCCTATCATCTCCTTAATCTCATCAATCTCTCCAAATTTTTCATAAATAAGTATAGATTTAGGGATAATCAGCGGATTTTTCAGATAATATTCAACTATCAATCTTTTATAAATTTCACCAATCTCCACCAATTCATCAAACTTAAACCAAGAGTGAGAACTTGAAACCACCCTGCCCTCTCTCACAAAAATTTTAATTCCAACGGCTCTAGTTTTGGTAGATGCAACCGCAAAAATATCCAAATTTTCATTTGAAAGTAGGTCTATGGTTGAACTATCAAAAGAGTTTTTAATTTTTATAATTTTATCTCGACTCTTCATCGCCTCCTCAAAAAGAAGTTTTTCCGATTCAATCAGCATTTTTTCATTTAGTTTTGCTAATAATAGATTTTTATTTTTTAAACAAGCCATAACCTCTTTCACGATTGCCAAATAATAATCCCTATCAATCCGCCCCTCACACGGAGCTAGACATTTATCTATTTGATGGAAAAGACACGCTTTTTTACCATTTAGACAACTCTTTTTTTGCACCAATTTGAAAAGTTCATAAAGCGAATCCAAAATCTCCCTAGCCCCACTGGAGTATGGACCAAAATATTTTACCCCCCTACCCTGCACTACTTTACGAGTAATCTCAAATCTAGGAAAAGGCTCACCCATATCAATATATATGTAAGGATAAGTTTTGTCATCACGGAGCAAAATGTTGTATTTGGGTTTTAATTGCTTGATGAGAGAATTCTCCAAAATCAAAGCATCGCTTTCATTATCAACCACAATATATTCAAAATTTTTAACTTCATTGACCATTTTTGAGATTCGAGGTGAGAGATTATTTGCTGGAGCGAAAGATGGAGTAAATCGAAAATAACTTTTGACCCGATTTTTTAAATTCTTCGCCTTGCCGATATAGAGTAGTTTTCCTTTTTTGTCAAAGTATTTGTAAATCCCAGCACAGGTGGGAAGGGATTTTAATTTGTCAATCATAAAATAAGTTTTTCCTCCACAATCGGGAGTAAAATATCTCTTATATCTGCATAAGTGTTCCTAAACTCTTCAAACTCTTTTCCGTCTGGGTCTGTAAATCCAATATGTAAAACTTCTGTTTTTTGTGGAAAAATTGGGCAATTCGCCTTTGCATTATCACAAACTGTAACCACTAAATCAAATCTTAGGTGCAGAATTTCATCTAATGTTTTTGAATAATAATTATCACTCCAAGCCTCTTGAAATTTCAAGATTTTCTTTGCATTTTCATTCACCACTCCACTCGCTCTCACCCCTGCACTATGGGCATTTATCCACCAGCCCAACTCTTTGTTTATCAAAGCCTCAGCGATAATACTCCTGCAACTATTTCCCGTGCATAAAATTAAAACATTTTTTAACATTATTTTTATCCTCCATTTAATCCCTATTCTTAATTAACGATTTCTTTTACCTTTTTTCAAATCTAAACTGGGTGAATATATCTCTGCTAATCTATATTTTTTAGATTGCTTATCATCTTTTAAAAAACCACTTCTTTCCAATTGTGATAAATAATTTTTAACTGTATCATTTTTTATATTTTTATATTCATTTTTAAAATCTTCAAATATAAAACTATAATATCCTAAATTTATAATTTTATCAATATATTGTTTATTATTTGGATATTCATTTTCATACTCTTCTAATCTGTTTTTTGATACCTTTTTCAATATCTCTTTATAATCTTTAGGAAAATTTTGAAATACCATTTTTCTATCATTATTATCAATAACTAATCTATTTAATTCATTTGATATTGTTTGAAACATAAAAGAATATATTGTTCGTGGAGTTATAATTTGATTTGTATCCGATAAATATTTGATAATCCAATCATCCATAATTAAAGAAGTTTTATTAATTTTATTTCCAAAAAGGGTGTAAAGTGACCTGTTTAATATTCTTATATCTTGAGTTATGTCAAAATTTTTATAACTTTTAACGACATCATTTAAATTTAACAGCTTTATCTCCTCTTCATCTAAAGAAGCCACTATAATTTTAAAAATTAAAGATATTATCTCTTTTTTATTCCACTCTAATGTTAATATATTTATGTTTAAATGTGTTTTATCTTCAACATTTAATTTATCAAAAATATCAATTCTTAAAAATATTTTTGACTTAATATTTGAATATTTATAAAGATTTAATTGCCAAAATCTTATTAAATTAAGTATAAAAATATCTCTTAAATTATTAGGGATTGCTAAATCTAAATCATCATATAGAAAAGTATAAATTTTATCTTTTTGGATTAATTCTATATTTATAACTTTTAACCTTTTATCACTCTCTAAACTTTTATCTAAATCGGAAATATTATCTATAATATCTTCATAAGAGTTAAATAATTTATCATTTGTATTTAACTCTTTTTCTAACAAATATAGTGTGAGAAATTGCCAAAATCTTTCAAAAATATTTTTATCTTTTTTAGCTTTGTCTGAAATCTTATTAAAATAATTACTTGATAAATCTATTATAAAATCTTTTGAAAAACCTACAAAATAATGATTATTAGTATTTAAATTTTTAATTAATGGTTTATAGTTTTGTTTTAAAACTTCAAATAAAGTAGATTTTCCACTACCTTTATTTCCAAGAATTAAGATTTTTTGTTCATTTAATAATAATTTAATATCATCTTTTATATAAAAATATCTAAAATCCTCTTCTATATTAAATTTATCATTAGAGGTAAATTTTTCAAACTGTTTTTTTAATTTTTCTAAAATAGTTTTAATATTTGTTCTATTGATGACTGTATCTAATTTAAAAAATTTATTTTCAATAGATATTTTTAAATCATCTAAAAAACTATTATCTACTTTATTTATATTATCTTTATTTAATTCAAGCATATCTTGATTAAAAGGTATTTCAAAAATTTTAAATTTATTAGAACTGTTTTTTAAACTATTATTTAACTCTTCTAATCTTTTTTTTCTTAAAGTTTGGTCATTAAATCTAATACCAGAATTAAGAATATAATATCTATCTTTATCCGATATATTGCTAATAGAATTTAAAACCGTATTTAAACCATTAATATTTTGCTCCTCACTATTAAAAAACATTAAATTTAAATTAGATAAATTTTCAAATATATGACCATTAGATTCACTAATTCCAGCTCTTAAGTCAATAAAAATCATATCAGGTTTTAAAATTGGATGTTTCTGTATTGAATCTATCAATTTATTAAAACTATCTATATAACTTTGTGAATTAAAATCAATTTTTGATATTTTATGAATATAGTCATCATTTTTATAATCAATTCCTGTTGGAAAAAGATATATATTACCACCCTCTTTACTTGCAGGATATTCCAAAAAATAATCACTTAACAGTTCATTATCTATATTCTTATTTATATTTAAATCTATTAAATAATCTAAAATACCAGCTTTTACCTCTCTTTGTTTTTTATCAAAAAAAAGTGTTGTAATTCCTGGAGCTTCAAAATCACAATCTAAAATCACAATTTTTTTGCCTAACATATAAAAATAATGCGATAAATAAGCTAATGTACTACTTCTACCCATTCCGCCTTTAAAAGAATAGCCTGTTATGAGATTGTCATAATCTATTTCTTGAACTATCTTCTCTTTTCTATCACTCCAAGATAAATAACTCACATTTCTATGTGTAATAGAATTTTTATTACATATTTTTTGTATCTCTTTAATTAAAAAATCATTTCTGTTTTCATCATTGAGAATTATGATTTTACGAATAGCTTGTTTATAATCTATGAACTTATCTTCAAAATAATTTAAATCATTTGTAGATTTTAATAAAATCAAATTTCTACCAAAAGTATCATTTATAATAAAATATTCTAAATTCTCTTCATTTTTTAATTCTATCTCTATATTATTTAAAACATTTAAAAAATTCATTCTATAACTCCATCTAACTCTAA
>JAOZPA010000099.1:0-2998 GCA_029932985.1 Campylobacterales bacterium | reverse complement strand
TTATTTAAAAATCATCCCAATATTCACCATAAATCGGTAGGAGCATCGGTAATCATTGACTTTTCTCCAAAGCATTGAGGGAGTCACTTTATAATACATCCAATCTTTATAAAAAGTTTTTTGATGAGTCACATAATATTGAGCATAATCAAGATTTGTAATTTTAAAATTATACATCTTACTTAGCAGACTAAAACCCACACTCGACCTCGTTTTTTTATCAAAAATTTTAATCAAAGCCACCCCATTCAGCAAATCCTCCATATCCTCTGTATTCATATATGTCAATTTATTATACCAATTAAAATAGAGAGTTTTATCAATCGAATTTATATTATTTACAAAATTATACTCAAAAATATTTTCCACATCGCCATTGACATACCAACGAAGCCGATTAAGAAATGCACTTTGATATTTATTCGTATCATGAATTGTATATTTAGTTTTAAAATTCAAATAGGGATAAATCAAAAGATTCCGTAGCCGAATCCCCGTCCCCATACCAAATTTAAACCGTTTCACCACATAATCCACATACTCCACCCGCAGATGATAATCCTTCTCACTCAATTGATGATTATCGCCTAAGCTAGTTTGGTCATCATTCCCATCATCGTCATCCTCAAAAACCAACCGCAAATGCTTCTGCACCCTCGGCAAATTCAATCGCAATTTTAACCGCACATCATACTCAATCTTGTTTCCATTTCGCTCCTCAATCGCAAACGAACTTACAAGTTTAGCATAAGTTTTATTTCTCAAACTCTCATTTGTCTCATCAAAAAAATAGTTATCAATACTACTACTCGTATCAATCAACCATCTCGAAACATCATCACGATACCTATCTATCCCACTATTATTTTCCACCGCCCCCACAAAAGAGGTCAAAAATAAAATAATCAAAAACCATTTTCTAATCATAATCTTAAGCCTTTAGCCATAGTCCCCGCAAGAGTACCCTATCATTTTAGATTGATTGGGTATTTTCGCCTAAAACAAAGCAAATAAATTCGCCACTCTTTACTGATATTTTCTCATCAAATTTTTAGCATAATTTGTATTAACTTTCGCTTTAAGTTTTTCAAAAATCGCATATAATCCCAGCAAAGTCCTATCTACAAATATAAAATCTTGATTAAATTTATCTATTGATTTTATTTGATTTTTTTGAATCTTCAAGATAGCCTCGAAACATTTTTTTGAAAAATCTTGATGAGTGCTAAAATCAAAAATTTCTGCTTTAAATGGTTCAATGTAGAGAGAATCTAGCGGTTTAATAAAATTTTGATAATGCTTTTTCATCTCTTTTTTCTCCATCTTTTCAATCATTCCAATCTCTTCATACATCTTGATAATTTCCGATTCATCCTCACGACTAATTAATGCTAAATGAAGTTTTGAATAAAATTTTGTAAAAGTTTTTTCTATTTTTTTGATACAACCAAAATCAATAATTGCTAAAGTTCCATCTTCACAAAAAATATAATTTCCTGGATTTGGGTCTGCATGAAAAATTTTTAATTCATAAAAGGAGTAAAAAAATGAGTTAAAAAGCATTTGAGCATATTTGTCTCTCTGTTTTTGGGTGGGATTTGTGAGTAAAAAATCATTTAAAATTTTTCCCTCTATTTTCTGACTTGTAATCACTTTATTACTACTAAATTTTTTATAGACTTTGGGGACTAAAATCCCCTCAATTTTCAGATTCTTCCTAAAAAATTCGCAATAATGGGCTTCACTCTCATAATCAATCTCCTCAAGCAATCTATCACGAATCTCATCAATCAAATGATTTATTTTTTTTGATTTTGCCATCTTCTCCAAAAAATATTTCAAAATCTGCATATCATTTAAGATACTCTGTTTCATATTTGGATACTGAACCTTCACCACCACGGACTCATTTTTGATTTTAGCGGTGTGAACCTGCCCCAAACTCGCCGATGCAAAAACATTAAGATTAAACTCATCAAACAATTTGTCGGGATAATGGTTCAGCTCCCTTTTTATCACTTTTCTAATCAAAGCTTTATTTAATGGCGGGATTTTATTGAAAGATTTTTCAAGCTCATCAAGGTACTCTTTTGGCATAAAATTCATATTCAAAGCCACGAGTTGAGCGATTTTGACCGAAACCCCCTTTAGCTCCCCCAAAGCTTCGATTATCACTTTTGCGATTTTATCATTTGAATTTTGTGTCTCTATCACCTTTTTATCTTTGCTCAAAAAAGCTTTCTTGACCACACTTACACCCTTTAAATATCCACTCTTCACCCCTGCCCTACCTATAATTTTGAATTTTTGCAACTTTGTGCTTACCATCTTTTTACTCATCGATAATATCCATAAATTTTTTTTTGATATTTTTAAGATTATTTTTTTTGCCTGAAAATTTAGCAATATTATTTAAAAAATGAGTTTTAAACATAAACTGCCCCAAATCGGCAAATTTACTCAAAAGATTTGACATAATCAAAGCCTCCATTACCCCCATTGAGTGGTCGATAAACTCCGTGGTATTTTCAAAACCCTCACTATCATCCTTGAGCCAATATGCTACAACTGTGATAAAATAATCCCAAAAAAGCAGAGGAATAAACTCACTAAAGGGCTGTTTTTCAATCTCACCCACCACCACAGCATTGTTAAACATCTCCTCAACCATCTCAATAAAAACCCCATTTGTATTGTAAAGTGAATTGATTTTGACAGATGATGAGTGGAAAGCCATATCAAAAATCTCCTGCACAAACTCCCTATCATTGAGATAAAGCTCAAGCTCACACTCAACCAGACTTTGCAACTGCTCCCGCAGACTAAAAGTATCAAAATTTTCAATATTTTGCAAAATCTCAATGCTCTCTTTATGTTTTTGCTTGATATATTCATACAAGATTTGCTCTTTAGTTGGAAAATAATTATAGATAGTAGGTACACTCACCGATGATTTTTTGGCAATCTCCCGCATAGAGGTTTTTTTAAACCCTTTTTT
>JAOZPA010000098.1:7610-8973 GCA_029932985.1 Campylobacterales bacterium | reverse complement strand
AAACTAATTTGGCTAGAAAAAATTGATAAATGGCTGGGTAAAATAGTTTCGATGAAACTTTTTAGAGGTAAATATATTATTCTTCTTCGGAAAAAAGAGAGAAGAGGTAAATTATCTTTTAGGAGTTTGGAGTTTAATCAAAAATATCTCAATGAAAAAAAAGATAGATTAAAAATTGTTAAAATGGTGAAATCTGATGGAGAAAGTTTGAGAAGATATTTGGAGAATCATAGTTTTGATTTAAATAAAATTATCTATAAAAAGAAAACTCTATTGACTCTAGCGATTGAAAATAATAATTTACAAAATCTAAAAATTTTGCTTGAATTTGGATTAAAAGTGGATAAAACAAAACCTATCAACTCCTTTTCGCATTGGTATAAGTTCAAGATAAATTTGCTCGAATTTATGCTCAATCAAAAATATACTTTTTCCAAAAAAGATAAAAAAGGTTACACTCCTATAGCTTTATCAATAGTTTATTCCAATATTTCTCTGACTGAATTTCTGATAGCTCAAAAACAAAATATCGATGAGGGGACTGGTAGAAAAAATCCTTTAATCCTATCAATTATCACAAAAAATAGAGATATTTTTGATATTTTAATTGCAAGTGGGGCAAAAACTAAAAATATAAAAAGCTCCTATCTATTTAGTAAAATAGAAAACAAGGGGCAAAAAATTATTACACTTAAAAGCCAAAATGAAAATCTGCCCGATATTCCAATTTTAGGCACATATTTAAAAATAGTTAAGGAAAAATATGAAACTAGAGTTTTTTTCAAAAATAAAAAGAGGAAAAAATGGTATCTTTATGAATTTTAAATCTTGTTTTTCTTTGTTCCTAAGCGATATTTTGCTAAGATTTTAACTAAAAAATAAAGAAGATTTATGAGTGATAACTATATTCTGAAAATAGTGTGCAATGACGAGCAGGGGCTTATCTATAAAATTTCTAAAATTTTGTTTGAGAATACTCTGAATGTTGAGAAAAACAATGAATTTGTGGATTTGGAAAATGGAAAATTTTTTTATAGAGCCAAAATCGCAGGGGAGTTGGATTATGAGAAAATTACAAAAGAGTTGAAAAAGGTTTTGCCAAAAAATAGCAAGATTAATCTCCTCAAACGGAAAAAAAGGGATATTATCATAATGGTCACAAAGGAATCTCACGCCATTGGGGATATTTTGATAAAGCATTACAGCGGTAAATTAAATGCAAATATCGTGGCGGTTATCTCGAATCATAATCTGCTTCATGATTTGGTGGAAAAATTTCATATCCCATATCACCATATTTCGCACGAAAATCTAAATCGCCTCTCTCACGAGGAGAAGATTTTGCAAATTTTAAGCCAATACA
>JAOZPA010000098.1:0-7510 GCA_029932985.1 Campylobacterales bacterium | reverse complement strand
GATGATAAAATTTTTATTTATGACAATAAAACAATTATCTTTTAATCATAACAAAATCAATTTAAGGAGCTAGATTTGAAAAAAATCTTTATGATAATCACACTTTCATTAGGCACTCTTGCCTTTTCAACAGTCAATGCCGTAGTCAGCATATTACCCCAAAAAACTTTTTTGGAAAAAATCGGAGGTGACAAAGTCGATGTCTCGGTGATGGTAAAGGTGGGAAATTCACCCCATACTTATGAGCCAAAACCCTCACAAATGAAGGATATTAGTAGAGCCAATATCTATTTTTCTATCGGGGTGGAGTTTGAAAAAGTTTGGCTACCGAAGTTTAAAAACCAAAACAAAAAGATGAAAATTGTGGATATGAGTCAAAATATCTCTAAACACAAAAAAGACCCACACATCTGGACAGCTCCTCAAAAGGTGAAAATTATTGCAAAAAATATTTTGGACAAGCTTATAAATATTGATGCTAAAAACCAAACCTATTATGAGGCAAATTATCAAAATTTTATAGCTACGATTGAGCAAACCGATAAAAAAATTCAAAATATCCTAAACTCAATCCCTGCAAATTCAAAATTTATGGTTTTTCATCCAGCTTGGGGATATTTCGCAAAACAATACAATCTTATCCAGTTGCCTATCGAAATTGATGGTAAAAATCCAAAACCAAAAGAGTTAATCTGGCTTATTAATGAGGCAAAAAAGCAAAATGTGAAATCGGTTTTTACCGCTCCCGAATTTTCGGATAAAATCGCTAAACAAATTGCAAAAGAGGTAGGTGTGCCTGTGGTCAAAATAAGTCCACTAAATCCTAAATGGTCTGAAAATCTACAAAATCTAGCTAAAGCAATCGCAGGGGATTAACAACCCCCAAACAGAAATTTAAAATTAAACTTTATTCCCTGAAATTAATTAGATAGCGTTGCCAAATAGTGAACCTCAATTTAAATATTCTTATTCTAGCTATAATTTTTTACTATAATTGGATGATTTTACTTTATTCCCGATTTTTTCTCTTTTTATTTTCTAAAATTAAAACTTATATGCTATAATTGAGTAAGAGATTTATTTAATGAGATTTTTATAAGTTTGTGGTAAAATTTACCTAAAAAAGGAATTTTAATTGAGATATATAATATTTTTGACTCTTTTAAGCTCGTTGTTATTATCCGCCACTTCTAAGGCGAAAGAGATTACTATTGGAGTCAACACCTCTGATAATTATGAGCGAACCTCTAGCACTTGGCAACCTACGATTGATTATTTAAATAAAAATTTAAAAAATTATAAATTTAAGATTATGTATCTTAAATATGGGGATATTGGGAAGAATATTAAGAATAAGGATGTGGATTTTGTGATTCTTGAGCCGTCATTGCTTGTGAAAATGCAGAAAAGATATGATTTGACTGCGATTGGTAGGGTTTTGCGAGATAGAAATGGTACATCGGTAGATAAAAAAAGTGCTGTGATTTTTACAAGTAGTGAGCGGAAAGATATAATTTTGCTTGATGAAATTCAGGGAAAAAGGCTTTTGGTTAATTCAATTAATTCTTATGCGACGAAGATAGCTTTTGGAGAGATTTTGGCAAAGGAGTTAAATCCTAGTCGGGTTTTTACAAAGATTTCTGAACTTGAAAATAAAAATGATGAGGATGTTATCTATAAAATTTTAGATGGGAAGAGTGATATTGGGATTATTGAGAGTGGAGTGATTGAAAAGATGGTGGAATCTAAAAATTTCCAAAAAGAGCATATTAGGATTTTAAATCAGCAAAATCATTCAAATTTTCCCTATTTTAGTAGCTCAAAACTTTATCCAGAGATTGTGATTGCCAAACTTCCTCATATTTTGAATCAAGATGCTAAAAATTTAATCTCTACACTGTTTCTTATTAAAGCAGATTCAAAAGTAGCTAAAAGTGCAAATATTTCAAGTTGGTATATTCCAGATAATTATGATAGTGTTGAGCAATTGCTAGAGGAGTTGGAGATTTTAAACTCTAAGAACTACTATTATGATATGGCTATTGAGATTTTGAAAGAGAGAAAAATCGAATTAATTGCTGGATTAATTTTAATAATTATTATTATTGTTTTAGTAATTAGAGAGACTTTTTTGATAAAAAGAATTGACAAGATGAGTTCTCTTGACCAGTTGACGGGGATAAATAATCGCATTAAAATTAATTATATAATAAAAAATGAGTTTCAAAGAAGTAAAAGATATGGGCATCCTTTTTCGATGATACTTTTGGATATAACTCCATTAAGGGAGATTAATAGGAAGTATGGTCAAAAGATTGGGGATGAATTTTTGATATATATTGCTGAAGAGTTACAGGAAAATATTAGAGTTACTGACCGATTAAGCAGATGGGATGGAGAGAAATTTTTGATAGTTTGCCCTAATACTAAAAATAATGATAGTCTTGCATTGTCTAATAAAATCGAAGCAATTATTAAAGAAAAAGATTTTTTTGATGATATGGAGGTTAATATTAATTCGGGAATTTCAAGTTTTGAAGAAGATGATAATTCCGAAAGTGATGTAATAGAGAGACTTAATCGAGCGTTGGATAATAAGATGAAAAAAAGATAAAGATAAACAATGAAAAGATTACCCGCTCAGTGGGAGAAGCAGAAGAGGATACTTATCACATTTCCACATATTAAAAGTGATTGGCGAAAAAATATTGATGAAATAACGGCAAGTTATGTAAAAATCATAGATATAATCGCCAATTTTGAAAAGATTTTGATAATTTGTGATAATGTATCGAGAGTTAAAAAGTTTTTTGAAAAAAATAAAAATATTGAGTTTGTGAAGATAAAAACAAACGATACTTGGATAAGAGATTATGCTCCAATCACAATTTTTAAAGGCAAAAAAAAGCAACTTTTGAATTTTAGATTTAACGGCTGGGGGGCGAAATTTAGCCATAAATATGACAATTTGGTTAATAAACAACTCGCCAAAAAGAAATTAATTAAAAATATGAAAGATATAAATTTTATTTTGGAGGGCGGTAGCATTGATACAAATGGCAAGGGTGTAATTTTGACGACTACTAATTGTTTGCTAAATCCTAATCGGAATTTCTATCTAAATAAAAAAGATATAGAACAATATTTAGTCAAATTTTTTAATGCAAAAAAGATTTTATGGCTAAAGTATGGTAAATTATTGGGCGATGACACCGATTCTCATATCGATACTCTTGCTAGATTTATTGATGAAAATACAATCGCTTATCTGAAATGCTATGACAAATTAGACCCAAATTTCAAAGAGTTAGAAAAAATGGAGAAAGAGTTGAAACTATTTAATTATAATATTTTGCCTCTTCCAGTCCCCTCACCGATGAAATATAGAAACAATCGACTACCTGCAACCTATATAAATTTTTTATTTATCAATAATGCTATGCTAGTACCAATCTACAACGACCCTATGGATAAAATTACACTTAGAATTTTAAAACATCATTTCAAAAATAGCAAAGAAATAATTCCTATCGATTGCTCTACATTAATTAAACAAAACGGCTCTTTACACTGTGCAACAATGCAACTTTTTTAAAATTCACCTAACTTTTAAACTACTTTATAGTTTTTTTTAGATAAAATTTCAAGTTGAAATTAAAATTACGGAGAATATAATATAATGGAAAGAACTTTTTCAATAATCAAGCCTGATGCAGTAGCAAAAAATGTGATTGGCAAAATTGTAGATAGATTTGAAAGCAATGGTTTAAAAATAACCGCAATGAAAAAAATTAGATTGACAAAAGCAGATGCAGAGAGTTTTTATGGAATCCACAGTGAGCGACCATTTTTTAATGATTTAGTAGAGTTTATGATTAGCGGTCCTATCGTGGCGATGGTGCTTGAGGGTGAAAATGCAGTTCTAAAAAATAGAGAACTTATGGGAGCTACAAATCCTAAAGAGGCAGAAGCTGGTACAATTCGAGCAGATTTTGCAGATAGCATTGATGCAAATGCAGTTCACGGAAGCGATAGTTTAGAAAATGCAGGGATTGAAATTGGCTACTTTTTTGGTGGAAATGAATTAAACATCTAATTATATGACAAAAATTGATTTTAATAGAGTACAATTTAATCCTATCA
Organism: Campylobacterales bacterium; assembly: GCA_029932985.1. GTDB lineage: Bacteria > Campylobacterota > Campylobacteria > Campylobacterales > JAOZPA01 > JAOZPA01. The sequence continues at coordinate 3,367 of JAOZPA010000098.1, read as the reverse complement.
AAGTGGAAGTAGAGGTATTAGATATACTTTTTGATGGCAAAGTTGTAAAAGAAAAAAATAATCTACTGATTCTAAATGGTAAATTATCGGGTTTAACCGAATCAATTTGTGATAGATGTGGAGATGATTTTGGATTAAAAATAGATGAGGAGATTTTTTTGAAACTTGTTAATGGTGCTATATCATTGCAAGAGGAGGAAGATTTAGATATAATAGAGTGTGATGGAGTTATAAATTTTGATGATATTTTGTTTGGCGAAATTGAATCTATAAAACTCGATTACAACTATTGCAAAAGATGCAAAAAATAAAATTTCAGGAGAATAATTATGGCAGTACCAAAGAGAAGAGTTAGTAGAACACAAGGTTTAAAAAGAAGAACACACTATAAAATTAAATTGGTAAGACCTATCAAAGATGAAGATGGAAGCTGGAGAATGCCTCACCGAGTCAATAAGAATAGTGGTGAATATAAATCATAGCCTATGTTTAAAATAGCAATTGATGCGATAGGGGGCGACCACGGTTGCACTCCCATCGTAGATGGAACAATAGCAGCTCTCAAAGAGCGAAAATTCACAGCAATTTTAGTAGGTGATAAAGAGCAAATTGTTTCAAAAATTCCGAGAAGATTCAAAAAATATATAGAGATTATTGATACTAAAGATGTAATTAGTATGAATGACAATGCAACAAATGCGTTAAAAAGAAAAGAAAGTTCAATCTATAAAGCGATTGACCTTGTGCGAAAAGGTGATGCAGATGCTGTAGTTTCGGCAGGTCACAGTGGAGCAACTATGAGTTTAGCCACTTTGAGACTTGGCAGAATCAAAGGTGTAAGTCGTCCCGCAATTGGCACAATTATGCCAACTATCAAAAAACATGGTAAAACATTTGTTTTAGATGTTGGAGCAAATGTGGATTGCAAACCTGAACACCTTTATCAATTTGCACAGATGGGTAAAATCTATATGAGAGCCTACTATGGAATCAAAAATCCCAAAGTTGGATTACTCTCAAATGGCGAAGAAAAATCAAAAGGCAATGAACAAACAAAATCAACTTATGCACTTTTAACTCAAAAAGTAGATTCTTTCTATGGAAATGTTGAGGGCAGTGATATATTTAAAGGCACAACTGATATAGTTGTGTGTGATGGTTTTTTGGGAAATGTGGTCTTGAAAGCTAGTGAAGGTGTGGCTGATAGCATCAGCATAATGATTCGTCGAAATGTCAAAACCTCCCCTCTTGCGTGGGCTGGAATACTTTTGATGAGAAGAGTCTTTAAAGCCCTCAAAAAACAGGTAGATTATGCCGAATATGGCGGAGCTCCACTTTTGGGAGTCAAAAAATGTACAATAATATGTCACGGTAAAAGCAATAAAAAAGCGATAAAAAATTCAATGTTCCAAGCATTAAAAATTTTAGAAACTCACATTAGCGATGATATAGAAAATGCACTAAAAGAGTAATTATAGAAAAAGGATAACTTTGTATGCTTCATTTTTATCGATAGGTGCTTATGTTCCTAAGAAATGTTTAACAAACAATGATTTAGAAAAAATGGTTGATACTTCTGATGAATGGATAGTACAAAGAACAGGAATCAAAAATCGTCATATAGCAGACGACGATGAGGTCACGAGCGACTTAGCATATAAAGCTTCCGAAGTTGCAATCTCCCGTGCAGGTATCAAAAAAGAGGAGATAGATGTAATTATTTGTGCGACTATTAGCCCAGATTATCTATGTATGCCCTCCACCGCTTGTATTATTGCAGACAAATTAGGCATCAAAAACATACCAGCATTTGACATAAGTGCAGCTTGTAGCGGTTTTGTATATGGCTTAAATATGGCAAAAGCTTTCATCGAATCCAAAATATACAAAAATATTTTAGTTATCGGGGCAGAAAAATTAAGTGCCATCACTGACTACACCGACCGAGGAACTTGCATATTATTTGGCGACGGTGCAGGGGCTGCAATTATAGGCTCAACCGACGATAAATCAAAATCAATTTTAGACATCCACATAAGCTCCGACGGAAAATATGGTGACCTGCTCATCACACCAGCAGGTGGAGTAAAAAATCCCTCTAGCTTAGAAACAGTAGAAAACAGATTATCTTTTATGAAAATGAAAGGCAACGATGTTTTTAAAATAGCAGTACGAACTCTCACCAAAGATGTCAAAGATATTTTAGCCAAAAACTCACTAACTGGCGATGACATAGACCTCTTTATCCCCCATCAAGCAAATTATAGAATCATAGAATCAGTCCGAAATAAACTGAAATTCGACCCAAACAAAACCGTTTTAACTGTCCAAAAATATGGCAACACCTCAGCAGCTTCAATCCCAATGGCGATGAACGATTGGTACGAAAAAGGCAAATTAAAAAATGGAAATTTAATGCTACTAGATACATTTGGTGGCGGATTTACATGGGGAAGTGGATTAGTATATTTTAACGGAAAATGACAAAGGAAAAATAATGGCAAAAAAAGTAATTGTACCTTTAGCTCAAGGTTTTGAAGAGATAGAAGCGATGAGTATCATAGATATTTTAAAGAGAGCTGAAATTGATGTAACGGTTGCGGGGCTTGATGGTCTCGAAATAACTGGAGGATATGCAAAACTTACAGTTAAAACCGACACATTATTGGAAAATATTGTAGCAGACGATTTTGATATGATAGTTTTACCAGGGGGAATGCCTGGAAGTGAATTTTTAGCAAAAAGCGATTTGGTTAAATCTTTGCTAAATGATTTTGCAAAAAACAATAAATTTATAGGTGCAATCTGTGCCGCTCCGTGGGCATTAAACGAAGCTGGAGTTTTGAAAGGTGATTACACTTGCTATCCATCTTGTGAAGCAATGATAAAAGAGGATGGCTACAAAAGTGATAAAGATGTGCTGATTAATGAAAATGTAATGACCTCACGAGGACCTGCAACGGCTATGAGTTTTGCATTAGAAATAGTTAAGCAATTAGCAGGTGAAGATAAATATCAAGAGATTAAATCAGGATTATTAGCTTAACTATCCAAAAATTTATAAGTAAAGTGAAGCCTCCTGCCAATCTTAAAATCCCTTTTTTTAACATCTTTTCTCCTTTTATTATTTTTATTGAAGTCCCCCAACGGAAATTGTAGGGTGCGATTTTATCGCACCAAATTAATATCAAATAACAAATTGGTTTTTTAATCAAATTCTGGGATTTCTCCCTTTGGTGTCAGTGTGTTTTTTTCCAAAAAATTTCTAATATGAGAAATATCAAATCCAATTTTTAAATCTTCAGTGCCTCTTTCCATAATATCCGCATTTTCATCCACGGCTAAATTTATTGAAACTCGATAACTT